>JANNEE010000174.1:0-6456 GCA_031388325.1 Deinococcales bacterium | reverse complement strand
GAAGAAGGGGTGCGCCGCGCCCAAGAAATGGGGATTGCCGAAACTGACCCAAGCATGGATGTGGACGGCTGGGCCAGCGCTGTAAAAATTGTTGGACTGGCAAACACGGTCATGAACGCTAACCTTAAACTTGAAGATTGTACAGTTGTGGGTATTCGCACCTTAACCCCAGAGCAAGTGCGAGCCGCTAAACTCGAGGGACAGCCGTACCGCTTGGTTGCCAGCTTGCGCTTATTTGGTAAAGCAGTCATGGCACGGGTTGCGCCAGAACAAGTTAATGGTGTTTTTGCCACGGTAACGGGCAACGACATGTTGGCACGGTTTACTTTTGATGTCTTACCCGCCGTTGAACTTATCTCGAGGGATTCGGGTGCAAAAGAAACGGCATACGACATGTTGGCAGATTTTGTCAGCATTGCCAAACAAAAATAAAAACTCCTCGAGTTTGGCTCGAGGAGAACAACAGGGGAAAGGATTAGCCTTTTTCGCCACCCGCCGTGTTACCACTCACAAAGACTTGTTGGAAGCTGTAGTACAAAAGCACAATCGGAATCGCACCAAGTACCGCCGCCGCCGCAAATGTGCCGTATTCGACACTGAATTGCCCTGTGGCAAATGACCGAAGTCCCACACCGACATTCCAGTTCTGAGCGCCAGTCACCAGCACATTGGCGGTTAAGAATTCGGTGTATGTTCCGACAAACTGCATTAAAAAGATAAAAACCATCATCGGACCAGACAGTGGCAGCACAATTTTGGTAAAAGCCGTCCAACGTGTGCAGCCGTCTACTAGGGCAGCTTCCTCGAGACTGGCTGGAAGGCTCTCGACGTACCCCTTGTAAATCCAAGTGCCAAAAGAAACCGCGCCGCCCGTATAAGCAATCACCAATCCCGGTAGGCTTTCGGTTAAGCCAAGGCGGTAAATCAGTTCGTACATGGCGACCAAGCCCAAAAGCGCTGGGAACATCTGAATAAAAATCAGGAACATCAAAAATTCAAAACGCCCTGGAAAACGCAGACGGGCTAATCCATAACCCGTGGTGGTACAAAGCAGCACGGTTAGAATTCCAGTTGCCCCAGACACCAAAAAGGTATTGCGAATCCACAGTAAGAATTTGCTCGAGTTGCTAAAACCCGTGAATTGGTCAATGGTCAGGGTAGCAAAGAAGGCAAAAACCCCAAGTATTGCAATCCAAGTGCTAACCACTCGAGCGCGAGTGATATTAGGGTCGGCAAGCCCACCGTTAGTGCGTTGTACAATCGCCCAAATCACAGCAATACCCAGTACACCGATGGCTGAAATACCCAAGAGCAACCATTGCCATGAAAAGATGTTGACACCATCAAAGAGCTTGGCGTAATTGGCAAAACTCATCCCCTCGAGACTGGGAAGCACTCGAGACCGAATCAGCAGAGGTTCTTCGCTTGTCCCTAGGGTGGCTTGGGTCAAGCGGTTTAGTGGGTCAAACGAGGCGCTGATCACATAAAAAATCGGATAAAGCGAAAACAGAATCACAATCCAAAAGAACACATGGGTCAGTTGGTCATTTAAGACCGATAAGTAATTGACTTTGCCGTATTTACGCTGCCTTTGCCCAATGACTTGACCAATATAACTGGTTAAGCAAACTAAACCGACAATTGCTATAAAACCAAATAAGGTGTTGAGTGCCGCGTTTTCTGGGTAGAGAATAGCAAAGCTCTTGCCTTTCATTCTCGAGTTTAAGTCCTGCCCTAAAAAGAATAAAGCAATCAGAACACCAGCAAGAATACTCACGTTTAGTACAATCCGCCATGTTGGGGTTTTTTGTTCATACTGCATTGGGGTGTTGGGGCTACTCATTTGCTTGCCTCCTTAAATACGCCAGCTGCACGGAAATTAAAGTATGAAATAATCACGGTCAGCACACCGACAATCACCGAAACCGCACCAGCCAAGCCGTAAGCCTGAGCGCCCGCTCCAGTAAAAGCGGTGTTAAAGCCCCAAGAAAGTAGAATATCGGTGGCTCGAGCCGTGGCTTCGCGTCCTTCTTCGGCGGGTCCGCCACCAGTTAAGAGGTAAATAATCCCAAAGTTATTAAAGTTAAATGCAAAAGTCGCCAGTACAATCGGTGTAAAGGCAGCTTGGAGCATTGGTAAGGTAATAAACTGAACTTGCTCGAGTTTGGTCGCGCCGTCCATTTCGGCAGCTTCGTAAAGTTCGTCAGAAATTGCCGAGAGTGCGCCGAGGGTGGCGGTCATCATGTACGGAAAACCAAGCCAAAGATTAACCAACAAAATGGCTACTTTCGCCCAAAGTGGGTCGGTCAGCCACGGAATCGGCAGCCCACCGAATAAGCCAAGTAAACGGTTTAAGCCACCAAAATTTTGGTTAAGTAAAGCGACCCAAAGCTGAATCGAAATCACACCCGGAACTGCCCAAGGTAAAATTAAAATCGAGCGGTAAAAATTACGAAATTTAAGGCGTTTGTTGTTCAGTAAAATACCAAGCAGCAAACCAACAATCACGTTAATAATTGTGGTGGATAATGCAAAAATAACTGTCCAAATCAAGACCGGATAAAGTTGTACACTGGCTTTAGAAAAAATATCTTGGAAATTACCAAGCCCAATGTTTGCCACTGGGTTAATGCGCCGTACTCGAGTAATATCAGACGGTAAAACACCTTGGTTTGGTGCTAAAGTAATGATTTTAGCATCTACTTTTAGGACTTTGTACGTGTCGCCCGGCTTGCCAGTTTCGGCATCGGAACGAAGTTCGATTGGTTCACCCACACAAGCAGTCTGCCGACAAGCCAAAGTCTCGAGTTTTGATTCACCTGTTAATTCTAAGGTATCTGCGCCAATCACTTTAACCGAAATTTCGGTGGTGCTGTCCGGGCGGTCATTATTTTGCGAATTAAAATTGGTAAAGGCATATCCAAAAGTCATGATCAGTGGATAAACCGTAAAAGCCAAAATACAAATAATGGCTGGAATCATGTAGTACCAATTGATTAACCACGGGAAAATCCGTACTGCCACCAGCATTAAAGGAATAAGGGCAAGCACCACAAAAACCAGCAGCAACCACGGTTCGGCACTTGGGATTGCTGCCACCACACCACTGGTCACAAGTAGACCAATCAGTAAACCCAAGGCACAAATGCCAAGCACCAAGCCAATTGCAAATGCCACACCGCCAGTTCCTTCTGGTGGTTTGTTCGAGCCGACCCCAAAAATATCTGGTTTTGCTGTCATCATTGCCATGTTTCTCTCCTCTTAAACTGGCGTGTACTCGAGAACCGTTAAATAAGACCATTGAACGCAAAAACCCCGCCCTTTTCAAGAGCGGGGTTTGGATTGTTAAGTCTCGAGCTTTCTCATATTTTAATTTCCGAAACTCGAGTCCTAAAAAGATTATTTCTTGTTAATTGCGGCTTTGATTTGGTCAACACCCTTGCCAAGCAAGCTGGCTGCGTCTGCGCCTTGGGTCTTGATAATCAGGTTCTGAGCGTCGCCCCAAGGTCCCCAGACTTGACCCATTTCTGGGATATTTGGCATTGGGATACCTTTGGCAATGGCTGCGCCGAATCCGGCTGCCACTGGGTCTTTGCCGAGTTGACGAACTGCGCTTTTAGAAATTGGTAAGCGTCCACCAATTTTGTTTAAGCTGATTTGATTGGCGTTGCTGACTAAGAATTTGGCAAATTCAGATGTAACTGGTTTTTGTTTGCTATAGGCGTTCATGACCAAACCGCGCACACCAAGGAATGGTTGGAAGTCTTGGGTTGCACCTGTTGGGCGTGGTGGCAAACCGATTCCGTAATCAATTTTGGCTTTTTTGATGTCTGCCATTTTCCAAGGTCCGTTGAGCCACATGGCTAAGTTGCCCTTGAGGAACAAATCGGTTTGCAGACCATCGTCTTCTGCGCCTTCCGGAATCAACTTGTGCTTAAAACGCAAATCGGCAAGCAGTTGTGCAGCTTTGACTGCCCCAGCATTCGCCAGACCAATATCGTTGGTGTTAAAGCTGCCGTCTTTGTTCTTCCCAAAGACATACCCACCAAATGCACGGTAGAAGCCGTGTTGGTGGTATTGAATACCGATTGGGCTTAGGTAACCAAATTGTTGTTTTTCGGCGTTGGTCAGGTTCTGAGCGACTTTAATGAACTCATCCCATGTTTTAGGAATACCGCCGGGCAAGAGTTTTTTGTTGTAAATAATGGCAACTGCTTCGCCCCACATTGGAATACCGAAGGTACGACCTTTGTAATTAAAGGCATCCAAGCTGCTTTCGGCAACATCAGCTTTGAAAGCCACCGACAGGTACTTGTCCATTGGCTCGAGAACACCAGCGCTGGCAAATTGTCCAACTTGGTCGTGTGGAATGGTGGCAATCAGGTCTGGACCTTCGCCTTTTGGAGCGCTCTGGATAAACTTGTCGCGGTTTTCACCGAGCGGTACAGCCACAATCTCGAGTTTTGCGCCTTTGGCTTGTGGGGTTTTTTCAAAGGCATCGGCGGCTGCCGAGAACCATTTGAGTTCTTCGGTCGCAAAATCTGTCCAGATGACGAGTTTACCTTGACCACTGACTGTTGATGCACCTGCGGCAAGCGCAAGGCTAAGTACGGCTACTGCTGCTGCTACTTTTTTCATCTTCACTTCCTCCGTGGGCGTAACCAGTATCTCGATTTGGTAGCGCTTCCATGACTGGAAGTACACAAAAACGCATCGGATGCGAGAATCTACTGGCTGTTTGCCTAAGAAGATGCTAACACAAGATTTTAAGAAGTGGAAGAGTTTAATAGCGAATTCCAAAGCAATACCGCAAAACTTTTGCACGATAAGGCTATTTTTAACTCAGCACCAAATGCCTTGCAGTCTCGAGAAAACCAGAATCCATTGAATTTTCCTGTATATCCCAAGCGAGCATCAGTAAAACCCGAACCCGCAAATAATTGGTCACTCGAGCGGTGTTGCACGGCAGAATTCGATTATATCCACGCAAAAAAATCTCGAGATGCCCAGTTGGAAATGGTTGGCAATCATCTCGCAAACAAGCTCTGGCAATATCGTACTCTGGATGTGCAAGGGTCGGTTCATCGAAATCTATGATTCTGACTTTCTCGCCATTCCCAATCGCATTGGCTGGACGAAAATCCCCATGACAAATAATCAGTTCTGTTTCGGGTAAAGCTGCCAACCAACGGGTTAATTCTTGGTACACGCTAAACAACTCTGCATCTGGCTCGAGGGCGGCTTTAATGTTTTTCCAGAATTTTGCTAAGTAAAACCGCTCAGGTAAAAAATCACCATTGGGTGTTCTGGTTAGGCTTGGCACGTAACTTGAACTTGCTAAATGCAGTTTGCCCAATGCCACACCCCACGCCTCGAGTTGAATAGGGGAGAGGTCATCACCAAGCGGCACACCATCAATACCGCGCCAGCAAGTAGCCAACCAAACCGTATCAATTTCCTCTATTAAAAAACCGCTTTTAGACTCGAGTGCGGTCGTTACATCTGCGCCATGTGCCGCTAAATGCCGCGCCCAGTCAATCCCAGTCGCCAGTTCAGCCTCGTCGCGCTGTTCGCAATGAAGTAAACGCATAAACACTGTTTCAGAACCACGTAAACCTTTATAAACCGCGTTAGCACTGCGCCCAACCAACTCGAGACCAGTTATATCCCAACGCTGTGCGGCTCGAGTCGCTAGTGCAGGAGAAATCATTCTTAAGGTACTTGCCCAACTCATGGAGATAGAATCTACTGCAAACTTTAGGTTGGGTCAAATCTACTTTTTATTGTTTCAGACAATAAAAAGTAATAATTCTAAACAAATGGTAACTTCTATGAATTCTCGAGAAATCATGTTTGCAACACAAGAAAATTGATTGTACAGCCAAACGGGTTATTCGCAATAAAACTTATCTAAAAACTTGCTAAAATACCACAACTCGAGAAGTTCTGCTCGAGACGGAGGACTTCATTATGTTTGGATTTGACCCAATGGGTTTGTTGTTAATGGCAGTGATTTTCGGCATGGGGATGCTCGGACAATGGTATTTAAGCAGCACCTTTCGTAAATTCCAACAGGTTCATAATTCTAAAGACCTCACAGGCGCAGAAGTTGCTCGGGATATTCTCGATGCCCACGGATTGCAACACGTTAAAGTTGAAGGCACACCGGGGCAACTGACCGACCACTACGACCCAATGTCCAAAACCGTGCGTTTATCCGAACCAAACTATGCCAGTCCAAGTCTTGCAGCCCTTGCAGTTGCTGCTCACGAAGTTGGACACGCCATTCAAGATGCAAAAATGTACGCGCCACTGGTGATGCGGGCAAAACTAGCCATGCCACTTGGCGCAGTGGCGAACCTTGGCAACATGGCATTGATGGCTGGTGCAATGATGTTCATGTTCGGTGGAGGTGGAGGATTAGGTACTACGCTCCTGACTGTTGGTGTGATTGGC
>JANNEE010000659.1:0-3738 GCA_031388325.1 Deinococcales bacterium | reverse complement strand
ATTTAGAACATGAATTGAACGCCATAGACCCCTATAAAATCTGGACTTGGCAACCGAACTCGAGACAACTTGACCAAAAAACAGGTAAAAAACAACTACCGATGTGGCATCATTACCGCACCGAACTCTACCCACATGTTGGGCAATTAACAGGCATCCTAGACCAATATGGTAACGAACTGACATTTCCAAGTGCATTCCGCCAGCAACGAAATACCAACCAATCCAAAGGCATCATTCACATCCTACCCGAAGGAGGAAACCAATCATGATTCGCACCGAAAGCGAGTACCGCCGCACACTCGAAAAACTCGAGCAAACCAAAACGCACATTGCAACTCAACAACAGTATTTTCTCGAGCAGGGACTAACCCCAGAACAAAGCGAACGTGCCACCTACCCACTACTGACCTTCAAAGCGCAACTCGAGGAGGAAATAGAAACCTACAACCATTTACGCCGAGGCGAACTGCCAACGCTTTACAGCCTAAGCAACATTGGGCAATGGTTAATAGGAGTACGAATCGCCAAAGGATTAAGCCAAAAAGAATTAGCGGCAAAACTAGGCGTATCCGAACAACAAATTTCAAGGGATGAACGCAACGAATACCACGGCATAACCGTAGACCGCGCTCAGAGTATTCTCGAGAATATGAACGTACAGTACAAATTATCCGAGGCACAACTACACGACACAAGCACCCCTCGAGTGATGCTCGAGCCAATGCCAAACATTGGAGTACCAGACCAATTGGCGGTGCTGCTAAAAGCTGACAAGAACTTAAAACCAGAAAGTGCTATGCAACTGACCGAGATTTTTAGATTAGCTTACCAAGCTGTGGCTGACATAAAGATGAAAGTGTGAATGGGTATGTGTAGCTTGAGCAAAAGCTGTGTACTCGAGGCAAACGTCTGTTAGTGCAATTCGATTCTGATTAGCCTATCCTTATGTTGTGAAATTGATTACAAGATTTGAGGCTATTGCCCAATTTCAGCCTTTGATTGAGATTTTATCAAAGCTAGAAGTAAATCCCGATGTGTACGCCGCTTGGCTCAGTGGTAGTTTTGCTCGAGGCAACCACGACTTACATAGCGATGTAGATTTACGAATTGCCATCGCTCCCGAACATTTCGATAAAGCAAGTTTACCAAACGAATTTGCTACACTCGAGGCTCGAGCCGTGGTCATGCAGCGACGAACATTTGGAGAAAATGTTGGCTGGCATTATTTGATGCTAGATAACGGCACGATTTACGATATTCTGATTTACGGTAATACCGAACCATTCCCAGAAACCCGCCAAGTGTTATTTGCAAAATCAAATTGGCAACTAAAACTCGAGTCAGGTACAGACCAAGCTGTTACTTTTCCACCTGTTAAACCTGAAGCAATTAAGACTTTACTTGAAGGGTTTTGGCTTGATTGGCGCAAGCACGCCAAAATCATAGTTAGAGGTGACATGCCAATTTTATGGCTTGGTGAACGAATCTCGAGGTATCAAGTGATGCAACTCAAATACATAGCCCAAACAGGACTAGATTGTGGTTCAGTTGACCGTTTTACCATTCATACAGGAACAATTGTGTCTCGAGCCTTAAATTCATGGCGAGTGGATCAAATTCCATTTTTAGAACTAGCCAACGAAACTGCAAAACTTGGTCAAGAACTGGCGCAGAAATATGATTTTGAATATCCCACTCGAGCAGAACAAGCAGCTCGAAAATTTTTGTAGGTTGGGCTTTGCCCAAATCTAAGTCTCGAGCCACACCTACTTTTAAGCCTAAGCTGCAACCTGAAAACCCTGATTTGTGAACAAGCCCAGCGTTTGCTCGAGCATTTGCCTGACGATGCCACTTGGCACTAAAATACCCATCTACCAGAAATCATGAGTTCTCGAGCAATAGGAAGACAATAATGCAAGAACCAATTATAGAATCCAGTAGGAATGTTTTTACAGACCTTGGTTTTGACCCTACCGAAGCTGCAATTTTGCAATTGCGTTCAAAACTCATCAATGATTTACGTGGTTTTATTAACGCTCAGCAATTAACCCAAGCCCAAGCGGTTGAACAACTCGGCATTGCACAATCTCGAGTTTCTGATTTAATGCGTGGTAAGCACGATAAGTTTAGCTTAGAAATGCTGATTACGCTCGAGACTCGGCTTGGACGTGATTCAGGCTCGAGTGGGGTGGGGTTTGATACGGTTTAGACCGTCTGATGAATCATCGTCTCGAGCGGCAGAATTGTCTGTAAACGCTGATACGCCTCTAAGGTACGTGGATGAACCATCCGCCCTTTGCTTTGTAAATAATGCACTTTGCAGGTCAGGGCTTCGTGGTATGCCCGTTCCAAATCCAAAAAAGCCAATTCGCGGATATTATCGTTGACCCCGCGTCCGGGTTCGGATACATCTGCCACATAGACACAAATTGAGAGTAAATTGCCATCACGCGGTCCAGTCACATGTTCTTCGACGGCATCAAGTACCACAATATCGGTGATGCCCCACTGCTCGAGAATAGCTCGTCCAGCCCGTCCATGTACTGCCAGTGGATGGTCAGCATCGGCAGCCGTTTCTGGAGGTGCAAGCCGCAGCAGTTCATGGTGCGGTAAATCCCGCGCCACATCATGCAGCACACCTGCCAAGTAAGCCCTATCCGCATCCAAGCTGTGAGCCGTGGCAATGTCTCTGGCTAAAGCCGCCACCCGTTCAATATGGGCAAAACGCTCAGGCTTTACCATATCCCGTACTCGAGAAGCCCAAAAAGACACAGACACAGCAGGTGATTCTTGCAAAAGGACAGCCAACTCTATTCCCTCCTTCCCAATTTCTAAAAGTGATTCTACCGCGTTTACGCCCTTTTGTCACGCATTTGTCAGCCATTTGTGAAATAGCAACACAAGCCCCTAGCATTGGTGGGATACAAGCACCAGCATTGGTGGACGCGCCCTCGAGAAACACAGGATTTAGGGGTGTAGGGACAGTAGAAAAGGCAACGGACGAAAGTAAACCCTTCGCCTTTGCCTTCTAATCCTGCTCTTAATCCTCGCCCAAATACTTTTTGCGGACAGCTTCGTTGTTCTTTAAGTCGTTGCCTGTGCCTTGGAGAACAATTTCACCAGTTTGCAGCACATAACCTCGGTGCGAAATACCAAGTGCCATCAGTGCGTTTTGTTCGACCAACAAAATGGTTTTGCCTGCTTTGTTAAGGGCGACCACACTGTCAAAAATGGTTTCAACAAACAGTGGGCTTAAACCCATGCTCGGTTCATCCAAAAGAATTAGTTCTGGGTCGATCATTAAGGCTCGAGCAAAAGCAAGCATTTGTTGTTCGCCACCCGATAATGTGCCACCAAGTTGACTTTGGCGTTCTCTAAGGCGTGGAAAAATCTCAAAGCCTTGCTGCATTCTTTGGTCAATGATTTTTTTGTCACGTACCGTAAATGCGCCAAGCTCGAGATTTTCCTTGACACTTAAACGCGGAAAAATTCTGCGTCCTTCTGGGACATGGGCTAAACCCATTTTGACAATATCGTGTGGGGCGGTTGTGTTGAGGTTTTGTCCTTTGTATTTGACAAAGCCTTGCTTGGGCGGTTTAAGCATAGAAATGGTTCGCAGGGTCGTGGTTTTACCCGCACCGTTTCCACCAATTAAACAAACAATTTCGCCTTTTTGTACCGTAAAGGATAAGCCTTTAAGGGCATGAATCTGCCCGTAGTAAGTGTGAAGGTCGG
>JANNEE010000164.1:0-7761 GCA_031388325.1 Deinococcales bacterium | reverse complement strand
GAAGCCACAGGCATTGGCGCAGTCATCAGCCAACTGCCACAATACGCCACCCAAGGCGGCAAAATTTTGTACTACGGCGTAGCCCCAGACGATTTAACCGTACAGATTAGCCCTTACGAAGTTTTTCGCCGTGACTTGACGATTTTAGGTAGTTTTTCTTTGCATGGCACATTACCGATTGCGCTGCGTTGGTTAGCCAGTGGACTTATCAAAGTCAAGCCACTGATTACCCACCGTTTACCGATTAAGGACTTGCAACTCGCCCTCGAGTACAAGAATCAAGTTGGCTTGAACGGCTCGCAAAAAACCCTGATTATCCCGTAAAAATACTTTAAGGAGTTGTATGAATCTTTCTCTCGAGCAACAAATTGTTATTGTCACTGGTGGTGGACGTGGGATTGGACTCGAGATTTCTCGGGCGATGCGGACGGCTGGGGCGCATGTGGTGATTGCTGAAACAAATGCCGTGATTGGCTTAGCCGCCGCGCTCGAGTTACAGGGTGATTTTATTCAGACCGATGTGACCGACTCGAGCAGTCTTCGGGCGATGGTTAAAGCGGTGGTTGCTAAGCACGGGCGGATTGATTGTTTGGTCAATAACGCGGGGATTTGTCGCAACACGCCGTCCGAGGATGTAACCGATGAAGAATGGCGTTTGGTGATGAGCATTGATTTGGATGGGGTTTTTTATGGTTGCCGTGAAGTAGCTCAAGTTATGCTGAAACAAGGGGCTGGCACGATTATCAATATCGGTTCGATGTCGGGGATAATCTCGAATCGTCCGCAACCGCAGTCGGCATACAACACCGCCAAAGCTGGGGTGATTCACCTCACAAAATCTTTGGCTGGAGAATGGGCAAGCCGTGGTATTCGGGTCAACTGCATCAGTCCGGGGTATATTGGTACACCGATGACCAAACTTGGACTCGAGACCCCCGAATGGCGCGAGACTTGGCTCTCGAGTACCCCCATGGGACGGCTGGGTGAACCAACCGAGGTGGCAAGCGTGGCGGTTTTTCTTGCCAGTTCCGCCTCGAGTTTTATGACTGGTTCTAATGTTGTGGTGGACGGAGGCTATACCTCATGGTGATGCAAACGGCGGTGCTGCATGGCATTCGGGATATTCGACTCGAGAACCGAGAAATTCCACAACCAAAAGCCAACGAAGTGTTGGTTAAAATTGCTCGGGTTGGAATTTGTGGTTCGGACCTACATTATTATACCGATGGGCATATTGGGCAGTATGTGGTCAAAGCCCCGCTTATTCTGGGGCATGAATCGGCTGGGGTGATTACAGGGGTTGGTTCAGGTGTCACCAACCTAGAAATCGGCGACCGCGTGAGCCTCGAGCCGGGCATGACTTGCGGGACTTGTTATCATTGTAAACGTGGACGCTACAACCTCTGCCCCGACGTAATTTTTATGGCAACTCCACCCGTGGATGGGGCTTTTGCTGAGTATGTCACTTGGCGCTCGGACTTTGTGTTCAAAATTCCAGATCAGGTCAGTTTAGATGCCGCCGCCCTGCTTGAGCCATTGGCTGTGGCGGTCTGGGCGGTGCAACGTGCCTGTATTAGCATGGGCGCAAGCGTTGCAATTTTTGGCGGTGGCACAATTGGTTGTATGACCGTCCAAGCCGCCAAAGCAGCTGGTGCAACCACGATTATTGTTGTTGACCTCGAGCCATTTCGCCTAGAATTTGCGGCTTCACTTGGTGCAACCCACACGATTAACGCCCGCGAAGGTCATGTTCTCGAGCAGATTCGAGCAATTGCAGAACCGCTAAATGGTTTAACTGGCTCGAGCGCTGGGGTGGATGCGGCATTTGAGACGGCTGGAGCGCTGATTACCTGCCGCCAAACCATCGAAGCGGTGCGTTCTGGTGGTGTGGCAGTGCTGGTCGGTTTACCACCAGACCCAATGGTCAGCTTGGACATTGTGGCGGCGGCTTCCAGAGAAGTGGACATTCGTGGTCAGTTCAGGTATGCCAATTGTTACCCTGCGGCACTGGCATTGGTCTCAACTGGGCGGGTCAATTTAGACAAGATGATTACCCAACGGTACGCCTTAAAGGATACCCAAGCAGCGCTTGAGTTTGCCGACAAAGAAAAAAATGCTTCCTTAAAAGTCATGATTGAGTTATAATCACCCATGTTGGCGGTCAAACCAGAGCAATTCAGAGGCGTTGCCAAGGCGTTACGCGCCCATTACGGGCAACGCTACGGGATGCTGGTCTTGCTCGAGACCAAACAACAGGGTTTACTCGAGTGCTTATTGGTACTCGAGGGCGAAGTCAATACCATCCGTGAAATTCTGCGGGTTGAACCTGTGGCACGACTTCATTCAAGTATTCAGGTCGAACTGGCAATTTTGCCAATCTCGAGGCGTAACTGGGATGCAGCCCTTGAACCCGAGGTTTGGGAAGCCCACTGGACTGGCATCAGGCTCTAAATTGTGTATACTAAGTCTATGAAGTCCCTGCTTTCGTGTTGTTGCCCTCGAGTCCGAGTGGCGTAAGTTTGTGTTGTAATGCGTTCGCTCGAGTGTCAATTCTCGAGCGTTTTTTATTTTTTTAGGAGATGTATGATTACTGTTTTTAATTCCCTGACCCGCAGTAAAGAAGAATTTGTTCCCAGTTCGCCGCATCATATTGGCATGTACCTTTGCGGTCCGACCGTTTATTCCGAAAGCCATCTTGGGCATGGGCGGACAGGTGTTTCGTTTGATGTGATTCGGCGTTGGTTTGAATACCGTGGTTTTGCGGTGCGCTTTGTTTCTAATGTCACCGATGTTGGGCATATTACTTCAGAAACCGATGATGACGGTGTGGACAGAATTGGACATCGTGCCAAACTCGAGCAACTCGAGCCGATGGAAATTGCCGATAAGTACATGTGGGGCTACTTTCAGGACTTAGCAGCGCTGGGGGTTAAAAAACCAAGTATCACCCCAAGAGCCACTGGGCATATTTTAGAGCAAATCGAAATGGTGCAGCGTTTAATAGCTAAAGGTCATGCTTATGAACGCGACGGCAGTGTTTACTTTCGGGTCAGGAGTTTTGCCAAGTATGGGCATTTGAGCGGTAAGAAAATAGATGACTTAGAGCATGGCACACGTGAAGATGTGCGCGAGGACAAAGAAGACCCCCTAGATTTTGCCTTGTGGAAATTTGCCGAACCCGAACACATCATGCGTTGGAATTCACCGTGGGGACAAGGTTTTCCGGGCTGGCACATCGACTGCTCGGCAATGGCATTAAAATACCTAGGCGAGAATTTTGATATTCACGCGGGTGGACTAGACCTGCAATTCCCGCATCACGAAGCCGAAATTGCCCAAGCCGAAGGCGCTGGCTACCAATTTGCCAAGTATTGGCTTCATGGCAATATGTTGACCATTGGCGGCGAGAAAATGAGCAAATCCAAGGGCAACTTTATTACCCTTACCGATTTTTACAGCCAAAAAGCCGAACCGATGGTACTGCGCCTCGCTTATGTGCAGAGTCATTACCGTAGCATTGCCGAAATTGGTGATGACACCATCGAAGGGGCAAAAACGGCATTATCAAAACTACGAGAAGTCAAACGCGAACTCGAGCGGCGGATTCCCGATGCCACGGCTGGCACAAATGCAAGTTTAGAAACCGCCATTACTCGAGCTTTCAGCGAATTTGAAGCAGCGCTGGATGACGATTTCAACACCCCCAAAGGCTTAGCGGCGGTTTTTGACTTGACCAGAGAAGTCAATGCGGCGCTGACGGCAGGGGCAGGCAAAACCAGTCTCGAAAACGCCCTGAATTTCTACAACACCTTCGTTGGTGGCGTACTTGGCTTGTACCACACAGTCCAAACCTCGGCTCGAGATGACGCAGAACTCCTTGAGGGCTTAATGCAAATCGCCATAGAAGCTCGTGGTGTATACCGTCAAAATCGTGATTTTAGTCGTTCAGATGGTTTGCGTGAACGCTTAAAAAGCCTTGGTGTGGTACTCGAGGATACGGCGGCTGGCACACGCTGGAAACTGCATGAGGTAAAAGTAGAATCGCTTCCTTCTGGCGAGCGTGAGATAGCAATTGATGACGAACAAGGTTTATTTGCTCAAAGTTGGGCAGCAAAAATCAATTCTTTGGATGTAGTGTCTCATATAATTGAAGGTAAGATGCAAAAATTTCAGGTACTTAGTGCAGATTGGGATGAAAAGACCAAAAAAACTAAAGCCAGAATTCGTGTTCCGCGACCAAGAAGTTTTTAAGCAATCTTAGGTGGCACATGAGATTTTAGAATTGTTTTGGCAACCCTGCTTGCTTCAAAACACCATTGGCTGTGTGTCTTGAGCGAATCGTTCCATCTACGACAAAAGGACGTTGTGTTAATGGGCTTAACCAAATCTCATGATCACCTTTTCCATAACGTACAAAAACACAACCAGCCGCTTTCAAAATGCGTTTTAGGTCTGGTGTGTAATCGCTACTCATGCGGCTGTTAAGGCAAAATCTCGACGTGCCTCGAGATGAATTCGAGCATTCTTTGGCATTTCTTCGAGCAATTCTGGAATCATGATTTGAATTTTTTGGCTCAGCAATTCAATTGTACTGGCTTCGGTACATAGCCCTGGAACATCGGTACTTTCTGCCACCCAAACTTGGGCTTCTTCATCCCAAAAAGCATTGATTACAAAGCTACTCATAGGCTGAGCATAGCACTTTATGATGTTTGAATTTGTTTGAAAAAGGTGCATAAATGATTTATATTAACGCAGGAAAAATCATCTTAAAAAACGAAGCGAGCGGTTTTCGGTGGATTGTACTTGTGCAGCCCTTTGCGATAAGCCCGTTTGTTGTCACCAACGAAGAGTACCAACTGTTTAATCAAAACTTGCAAGAAAAAGATAAGCAAAAACCAGTCGTGGATGTCTCTTGGTTTGATGCAGTTGCTTATTGCAATTTTTTATCTGAAAAAATGGGTTTATCAAGCTGTTACTCGAAAGATGCCAACGGTCTGGTTTTGTGCGACTGGACAGCCAATGGCTACCGCTTACCAACAGAAGCCGAATGGGAATTGGCATGTCGGGCTGGTAGCACAGATATTCGGTACGGCGACTTAAACGACATTGCTTGGTTTGAAGAAAACTCCGACTCGAGACTACACGAGGTGGGTACAAAAACACCAAATAATTACGGGCTTCACGACATGATTGGCAATGTTTGGGAATGGTGCTGGGATATTTTTGATGCCAAAGTCTACGATGGTTATCGGGTTTTTCGAGGCGCAGGTTGGAGCGACCCTACCAAGAGTTGTCGCGCTTCATGTCGTCGCAAAAGCCATCCGACTTTCCGCATGGACGACCTAGGGTTCAGGTTAGCGCAAACGGTTGTCCTCGAGTCTAGGGGTTTGCCTCTATTTTTGAAAAAACTTGACAATAATCAATGATTTATTTACACTGCGTTGGTGAAATTCGCCTTCAAGGATAGCAAACTCGAGCAGTTGTACTCGAGTGGAGAAGGCGCAGAGTCACTTCCCGAGGGTGTTTACAGGCGTTTTTTGGTTGTGATGCAAATTATCAGTTCAGCATCGGATGAGCGAATTTTTTATGCAGTCAAAGGCTTACAAACCGAAAAACTGATTGGGGATAGAGCAGGGCAATTTAGTGTTCGCTTAAATAAGCAATTCAGGCTTTGCTTTGAAATCCACAAAGACGACAATGGCAATATCGTTTATATTTTAGAGATTGTCGATTACCACTAGGAGCATATGAAAATCTATTCTGATAATTTGTCGGCGGCTCGGGTTGTTCATCCGGGCTTTGCTGTTGCAGACGAACTCGAGGCGCTTGGAATCGGTGTCAAAAAAGTCAGTAAAACCTTGGGTATTGGTAGCCAAGAATTAAAACAACTCTGCACTGGGTTACTAGATATAACACCAAGTATTGCCAACGGACTCGAGCAATTGGGCAGTGCCGAAGCTGGGTTTTGGTTACAACTACAAAAAGACTACACCGAGCATCCCAAGCGTGGTGGCAGTCGAATTGGCGCGGGGCGCAAGAAGAAGGATTTTATTTCTAAGCAAGTGAGGATTAGCGCTCCACCACAAGAAATGCAGCAGATACAAGCATGGCTCGAGATGCAAAGTAATACCTCGAGGGCTTTAGCCGAACTGATTCTACACGCACCGCGCAGTCGGTAGGTTCTGTAGAATTCCGTGCTGCTCGAGTGCGGGGTTTTGCTTTGATTACTACGGTATTTCAATTTCTATTTGTTTGGGAAAACCAGTTGCAAATACCGAAGCCTCGAGTTCACCGTTTGCGTTATAAAATTTAACTACACCGTTCAAATCGCATGTCCAAACTTCAATTGCGCCGCGTTCAAAGTACAGTTTGCGTTTACCAGTTATTTCTTTAGTGCTGTTGTTTGGTGATAAAATTTCTACGCAGAGTTCTGGGGCTTGGCTTAACTCGAGTTCATCACGGTGTAACTTAAAGAATTCATAGCTTGACCAGGCGACATCAGGTACTTTTACGCCTTTGCGTGTCCAAATGGCGGTTTCGCTGCTGACCATGCCTTTGGAAAGATATTGCTTCATCATTTCACCCATACGAATCTGATAAATGCCGTGAAGATACTTGGTTGGACTCATAACCACCTGCCCATATTCGTTGGTTTCAATTTTGAACGGTAAATTACTTAAATCTTGATGGTTGACTACTTCTTGCCATGTCATTTCCTCACCTCTTGCTCACAAGATAGCACCTGTCGGGCTGTTCGCGCCTCTTGATTGTCATTGTAGCAAAACCATAGACTCGAGCCATAATGCACCCTTTGATTCTTTCTGGTGAGGTTGCTAAACGTGCTTTAACTCGGTCTTCTGGTCAGCCCGAAGTCACCCCTGTTATGCTCGGGCTATGGGTATAACCCACGCAATGCCCGCGCCTCGAGGACTCGAGTACACGCCACAATAAAAGTTGCAGTTCGCATCGTCACATTTTTATCTTGGGCGACATCCCAAATGCCCTTGAAGGCTTCAACCATGATTTTTTCTAAACGTTTGTTGATTTCGTCTTCTGTCCAAAAGAAACTGCTAAAATCCTGCACCCATTCAAAGTATGAAACCGTTACACCACCAGCATTTGCTAACACGTCCGGCACAACAATAATGCCGCGTTCACGCAGGACATCATCGGCGGCTGGGGTGGTCGGTCCGTTTGCGCCTTCGACCACAATACGGGTTTTAATTAAGTGGGCGTTCTCGAGGGTGATTTGTTTTTCTAAAGCGGCAGGGATTAAAAATTCGGTCTCGACCCTCCAGAAATCGTTTTTGGCTATGGTTGTGGCTTTTGGGTAGGCGGTTACATCTGGGTTTTGTTTCATAAACTCGAGCAGGTCGTGTGGGTTGATGCCGTCGCCATTAAAAATTGTGCCACTGACATCTTGAATCGCTACGACTTTTGCGCCGTGGTCATGAAAAATTCTTGCCGAGGCATTACCGACATTCCCAAAACCTTGCACCGTGACTCGAGAACCCGCAATTTCTAAACCAATACGGTTAGCGGCTTCGCGTCCCGCCACAAAGACACCGCGCCCAGTCGCATCGCGTCGTCCGAGGCTGCCACCAAGGGCAATTGGTTTACCGGTGACCACCCCTGTGGCAGTGCGTCCTTGGTTCATGCTGTAGGTGTCCATCATCCATGCCATCGTCAGTTAGTTGGTGTTGACATCGGGGGCTGGTATGTCTTTGTCTGGTCCAATAATAAAATTGATTTCCGAGG
>JANNEE010000149.1:0-1982 GCA_031388325.1 Deinococcales bacterium | reverse complement strand
ATTTTCCAAACAAGAAAAACCCCCCGCCAATTGGCGGGGGGTTTTTCTTGTTTGGAAAATTAGCGCAAGATGCCAGTTAATGTAACGTAGAAACCGCCGTTGTAACCAGTGGTTAAACGAGCAGCAAAAGCATTTGAGAGGTTGTAGCGTAAACCAGCGTACAAACCACGGAAATCCGTGCCGTAGACACCATCAAAAAAGAATCCGCTAAAATCGGTGTAGAAACCAAGTCCACCAAAGACACGTAATGGGCTGCTGATGTCGTAGTTAGCATGGATATAGCCATAAATTCCGTCAAAGCGGAATGATGGGATGATTTGGAAATCGGCTTCCACGCCAAAATCCACGCCCAATGCACCCATGCTGTAAGAAGCATCAATTGCCAACCACGGTTGTAAGGCAAATGCCGAAATGATTGGAACATTTAAGTACAATGTGCCAGCCACAAAGAAAGTGTCTGATTCAACCAAGGTTAGGCTTGCGTAAGGACGTAGGGTAACACCAAGGTTATTGCCCGTTCCAATGCTACTAAGGCTTAGAATCAATGTGCCACCAATGGTCAGCTTGTCACTGACAGCTGAATCTACTCGAGCAAAAACACTGGCACTAGATTCAACATTAAAGTTGAAGTTATAGCGAAAGCCAAGAGTTGCAGAAGTGTTGGCATTTAAGTCTAAACCATAGTTCAAACCAAGACGGGCGCTAAACGCTGGTCCAGGAAAAAAGGTATCTAACGACAAAAATCCGCTCAGTTGGGCGGATGCTGGACTCGAGAGGGCAACGGTGGCGGCTAATACAGTTAATGCTTTCAAAAATTTGTTCATGGGGTAAATCCTCCGTGGCGTATGTAAACACATTTTGTTTTCATCTAGCAAATAATTTGTTGACTGATTTTTTTGGCTATTTCAATTTGTCAGGCAATTGTCATGTGTCTGACAGTGTTTGCTAGACCTATTTTACTTTTTGAATCCAAGTCTAAATTCGAGTTGTTCGGTTTGTGATTGTTTGGCACAAATAAAACTACGGCTCGAGTAAGGCAAATTGGGTCACATCAAATAAGCCCTGCTCAGTTATTTTTAGACTTGGAATGACGGTTAAAGCCAAAAATGCCAAAGTTACAATCGGATGGGGCAACGTACATCCCAGTTCATGGGCAACAGCCTCGAGCTTGCGCTGGGCAGCCACCACATCTTGGGCGGGTGCATCGGACATCAAACCAGCCACGGGTAACTCGAGATGCGCTAAAACCGTTCCGTCTGCCACAACCACCACGCCGCCTTGGATGGTCTCGAGGGTGCGAATAGCCAATTCCATATCCGAGTCTGTCACACCAGCGCAAATAATGTTGTGGGCATCATGGGCAAAGGTTTGGGCAATTGCGCCACGTTTTAGCCCAATACCTTTGGCAAAACCAACGCCAGTTTTGCCTTGTCCAGAATGACGTTCGATAACCACCAATTTTACAAGGTCTTGGTCTGGGTCGGCAGCGCCAATTTTTATGTCTGGCAATTTATCGGTGCGAATCTGGTCTGGGTGAACCCCAATAATCGGTTGGGATTTTAGGCTGGTCTCGAGTGAAATGTTTTTTGGCAGGCGCACACTTTTTAAGGCTTGGTCTGGAAAGCTAAAACCTTCTGGCGGTTCTAATAATTTGCCGTCTCGAGCCACGATTTTACCACTCCGCCAGACAATTTGGGCGTTGGCGGTCTCGAGCATGTCAAAAAGCACCAAATCGGCAATTTGCCCTGCCGCAATTGCCCCACGGTGAGGAATGCGCCAATACTCTGACGGGGCTAAAGTCAGCATCCGCACCGCTAAAGGCGCAGGAATGCCACAAAGAATGGCTTTGCGTAACAAGCGGTCACAGTGTCCATCCTCGAGCAATTCGGCAGCATCAGCATCATCGGTAATCAGCATCGCTCGAGATGGTTTTAAGCGTGAAATTAACGGCGCTAACGCCTCGAGATTTCGGGCGGCACTAC
>JANNEE010000116.1:0-2852 GCA_031388325.1 Deinococcales bacterium | reverse complement strand
TGTCGCACTGTTTCAAACGTTGGGCTTGGCGCAAATGCCACGTTACTCAGTAAGCCATTGGCAATACCAGATAATTCTTGACTGGCGCTTTTGGTACTGATAATTGTAAAACCAATCGCGTTGTTCTGCCCAAAAGCAATAATCGTTAGGCTATCGAGTTGCGGGCTGGTGTGATAGGCATAAACCAAGTTATTTTGCGTAACTGGCGGGGCTTGAAGTTGAAATTTGAGGTTCTGGCTGATTTCAATTGGATAAGCCAGCCATACGGCAGCTTCCCTAGGCTCGAGACCAGAAAAAGCCCAAACCACCACCGAAATATCTTGCGCTCGAGACAAAACGGTGATTTGACTACCCGCACTAAGGACAGTTGTTCCCGTAAAAGCGCTTGGAACGACAAATGACAAACCATGTTTAGCAATGTTGACTCGAGTGCCAGCTTGGTATTGCTGCCCAATTTGGGCTTCTGTGCCACTGGGTAGACTTTGTGCCAAGACCAAACTCGAAGTGAGAAGCAGTCCCAACAGCAAGGTTTGCAAATTTTTCATGGTCACAGTGTAGACCTAAATTTTGTTTTTTGTTTCAGATTCGCACTTGGCAATGTCAGCAGCACAAGACTTGGCAATGTCAGCAGCGTGGGTTACAATGCCTCCATTCGTATGCGTAAACGCATTTTGGCGGTGGCGGATATGGTTCATCCGTATATCTACCGCGATACCTTCCCAAGTGGTCTCGAGCCGCTTGATTTGGTCTTGATTGCTGGCGATTTACCGGGCTATTACATCGAATTTATTGCCACCCGTTGCACTTGCCCAGTGGTCTTTGTGCATGGCAATCATGGCGAAGAAAAAGTCAAGGATTACCTTGGGCAAATGGTGGACCCAGGCGGGGCAATCAACGCCCATGGTAAATTTATCAGGGCAGGTGATTTTAGAATTATTGGTTGGGGTGGTGCGCCGCGTTATAACGAACGCAATGATGGCGGGCAGTACACGGGGGCGCAAGTCAAACTGGGTCTGGGCAGACTCGAATGGGCTTTATGGCTCGAGAAACGCCGTAAAACCACGCCCTTTGATATTTTCTTAACCCATGCCCCACCGCCGGGTCGACACGCGGGAACAGACCATGCCCACCGAGGTTGCAAAGAAATTGGTGAGTTTTTAAATCGCCATAAACCAGCCCTGATGGTACATGGACATGTTCATGCTTATGAAGGCAAAAAAGTCGAGTACCAGACCGATTTTGGTTCTAAAATCGTCAATGCTTACGGCTATACGGTGCTTGAACTCGAATTGCCAAATGCACAAAGTTCGGCTGGCTCGAGTCTCAAAGAAAATCCTCAGTCCAGTATTTTTATGTCGGACACGTCGGTTTTAGCAGATTAAGCTGGGTCGTGAAAGGGTTTCACAACATAAGCTGATGTTTACTTCACGCTTTTCTTGTAAGGTGCATTGATGGGATGGTTTGAACAACAAGCAGAACATGACTTAAAAACCGCACGCCGAAAATCGTGGTTAGCCGATTTAAGCGCTTGGTTGCGTGGCGAAGACAACGACTTATTGCCTTTTGATGCCGTCAAACACCTGCATCCAACTGCCGAGCATTACCGAGGAATTCAGACCATCGCCATAGACCAAATTATTGGCAGCGTAGACCGGTATCGTGATTTTGATGAGGCATTTTTTCCTCGAGCCGACCACTTAAAAGAACGTTGGACAAACATTCGGCGCTTAAAACTCGAGGGTAAAGAAATGCCCGCCATTCAAGTCTATAAGGTTGGAGAAACCTACTTTGTCAAGGACGGAAACCACCGCGTCAGTGTTGGGCATCTCGAGGGGCAAAAATTTATTGATGCCGAGGTGATTGAACTTGATGTGCCGATTGCCCCCGAAAAAGGCGATGACATTAAGGATTTTATTATCAAAGGCGAATATGCCCAGTTTTTACAAAGCACAAACTTAGCCGAAATTGTCCCAGACCACGAAGAAATTCGCTTCACCACGCCCGGACGTTATGATATTTTGCTTGACCACATCGAAAAGCGCAAGTATTTTTTGGGCTTAAATCTAAAACGTGATATTAGCCAAGCCGAAGCCGTAGAAAGCTGGTATTCGAGACTCTACAAACGCATGGTGGATGAGATGCGCCAAGTTCATGCCTTGGAGAACTTCCCAAACCGTACCGAAGCCGATTTATACATTTTTATGATGGATCACCGCTTTAATTTAAGTCAGCATTATGGGCAAGATGTCGGTTCTAAAGTCGCCGCTCAAAGTTTTGTGCAGCATCATAAAGTCCCTTGGCATCAAAGGTTACTTTCAATCTTTACTGGACGCAAAGAAACCCTGTAGGTCAGATTTCAAAAGTCACATCTTCGTAAATCTCGTCTAAAGTCATGGCAAAATCCGCACAACTAAACTCGAGTCTGCCGTCTTCCTCGAGAATGCTGTATTGCCAAGTATTATCTAAATTGCGTTTATAAACCTCGAGAAATTTCTTGTCTTGACGCACCAGCACATACATCTTCAAACTCGAGAATTTTTGGTAATTAAAGAGTTTTTCGCCACGATCAATATCTTCGGTGCTGTCCGATAAAACTTCTACAATTAGGCATGGGTTGTAAATCAGTAAGTCGTTGACATTATCATCGCAAGTTACAACCACATCGGGATAGTATCCGATTCCAGTTGGGGTGCGAAGTTTGACATTTTCCATGTAAGCCGCACAATTTGCTTCTTTTCGCACCGCGATTCTTGCCTTTGCATGGATATTGCTGGCAATCACATTATGAAATTTTGTTGCGCCAGCCATCGCAAACATAAAGCCATCCACGAATTCATGACGGGTAAGTTCGT
>JANNEE010000081.1:0-6557 GCA_031388325.1 Deinococcales bacterium | reverse complement strand
ACCACAAATTATTCCAACCCATTCTAAACCAAAAAAGTCGTACACAATTTCAGGGTGCTTGCGTAATTTGTTGGTCATTCGTACTTCGTCCCAAACATCAAAGCCAATGCCTAGCTGCTCGAGCCGAACTCGTTGTTCTGTAATTGCTTGCTCGTATTGTGTTTCCTCGAGTTTACAAGCCACACACACAACAAAAGTGTTACCTCGCTTTGCCCATTTCTTTTCAGGTTCGCCAGTTTTATTTTGTTCCGTCGCATTGGGTTTTTTTGACTTACCTTGCGCCGTCCTAGGATTTTCGTAGAGGAATGTATAAACAATTTCAGCTAGATTTACATTGTCAGAACTGGAATAGCATTTGGCTTGGTAAACCGTATAGCTACTACTTTCCTTGAGCCTAGCGTAAACATCAATACCTTGTTGGTCTTGCCCGTTCACACCATAAAGAAACGCCTCGAGTACCCCTACTTGTACACTCGCCAGCCGAGCGCAAAGGCGTTCAAAGTTCCTTGCCCCTAATTGATGTAAAGGTAGCTGTTGAAGCTCACCTGATGCCTGAATTGGTGGGGGTACAGAGACTTTGGTTTTGGGCTTAAAAATTCGTATTAACTGCACTAAGACCTCATCAAAACCGATTCCTACGACACTTTACAAACTGCTTGCACCATGTTTTAGCGTATCATAATTTGTTTTCTTTATTGGCAAAACTTTGGTATCGTCCGTCTTGTGTTGTGTTCCTTCTCTTGAGGGCAATTGCACTAGTGAGTAAATCATGAGATTAAACCAAGTAACCTTTGAACAAACACATCATTATACGCAGCCTTATTACGCTTTCGACGCATAGACACCTTCTTATCTTCATCCAATGACAAAATGTTAAATGCCATCCTTCGGACTAACGCCAGATTTCGATCCGCAAAGCCAGTTCGCGTTCGATTTGCATCCTCATGAAACGTTACATCCAAAATATAATGTTGCTGATTCTCAATAGCCCAATGACCACGCACAAATCCATACGAATCCTCAGCACTAGCCTCGAGTGAACTTAGGTAATAACGCTGCTCAAAGCTCACTTTACCATTCCTAATAGTATGTTTTTGCATCACCAACACACTCTTTAATCCAGTGAACTCTTCAATCCGACAATCAGCATCCTTCAACTGTTCTAAGTCTCGTAGCACATAACAACATCTTTCTTCTTGTCTTCCATGTTTCACATCAAAAGTCTTAAATGACTCGAGTTTTGACTGGTCTTTGACATCTCCAAATAAATCCTTTAACCCAGCATAGAGTTTACGTTGGTTTTTCTTGACCCCAACAACATAATTACCTTTTTGATCCTTAATTTGAGTTAGCGTTTGCGTTTGGGCATGAAGTGCATCCACACTGACCACTGCATTCTCGAGATTCACTCCTTGAAGTACCTGTCTTAAAGCAGGGATTTCATTGCTTCCAGCTTCTACAGCACCTTGTTTTAACACCAATCGATCAGAACTTGAGTACAAAGTTACGATATTTAAAGCTTCCTGAGCTTGCTCAACTTTTCCTGTTCCACTACTTCTTGTTCCACACAGTATTTTTCCATCAAGTTGTAAGTGTCTAATCACTTCTTGAGTTTTAGGACTTTGTTTTTCCATCCACGAGCAGAACAAGGCTTCAAAGGTTATCGCTTCAATCATTGTGAAGGTTCGTCGTAGTGTGTAATGACTTGGAATGCCATTTGGTAGTTCAAGGTACGTTCTGAACAAGGTTTCTCTATCTCGTGCAAAATCAGCGATGTCTACCCATGTTTCTTGGTTAGCGATGGTTGCCCAAATGACGATGACCACAATGTCAAGCAGTTTATGGAATTTGTTTGGATGGTCACGACGCGGGTCAGGCAATGCACTAAAATGCAGAACGATGTCTGGTAACATTCCTACACATTAACCTCTCACTAGTGCAATTGCCCTAGAGTTAGGCTAGATATTGCTTAAAGATTTTGTTAAAACCATTCCAAAGTTGGGTGACTCGAGCTTAAAAAGGCATTAGGCTTTTGGTGATGAAAAAAATATCTTTAATTTTACTGGCAGCCCTGTGCGGTACTTCCGCTTTGGCGCAAAACAATCCAGCTTTTGAGGTGCGCCAAGTCGCCCTGCCTTTGGTCTCGGTGGGTAACGAGGTCAGCGCTGGGTTTGGTCTCGAGGATTACCGCTTAGTGGTGTCTGGCACGAGTTTGGTTCGCACTGTGGTGGAGATTTTTAGCCCCGAAACCAATAAAGCTGACCTGACCACCAATCGCAATACCGCCGCCTATTTTGGTGATGAGATGTATGGAAAAGACCCAGACTTAAAAACCACTTTTACCTTACGTGAATCCAGTGGACGGGTTTTGGCTCGGCGCACTTTTGGGGTGGGCGAGCAACATGATTTGCAGCGTTTCTATGCTGGGGTTTTACGTCCGGGCAACTATAAATTTCAAGTTGAATCCAAAGGCAATGGCAAAAACGCTTTTGCGGTTCGGGCTTCTAATAATGTGCGGCTTGAAGCCAGCGAATTCACGGTCAATTTACGTGGCGAAGCCAACCAAGACCAATTGGTGGGTTTTATTGATGTGCCGAACAGTGCCTTAGGCAAAACCATCCGACTTGGCAATTACGATGCCGATGGTTTAGAAGAAATGGCACTGAGTTTAATCACCCCAGACGGCGCAAGCCGCCCACTGACTTCTTCTTTGGATGGTGAGTGGACAAGCGATGATATTCCGATGACCGAGGCACTGCTTGGGCGTTGGCGGGTGGTGGCACGAACCGTCGCCAGCACCAAACAATTTTCCAATTCTTTTAGTATTCGGGTTCGTTTAGGCGATGAAGCCCTATATACTATCTTGCCCGGTTTTCAATCACCCACCAATTTAATTGTGAAAGCCGTAGCGGTTTCGTGTGGTGTGAAAACAGAACTGCCCAGCCTTGAATTCAAAGTCAACGGCACAAGTATCAAAACAGGCGATAGCGTGGCAGTATCAGCCGGAGTAGTCAACATCGAAGCCCTGAGTTTACCCGGAGCGTGGATTCGTCCGATTAAAGCCGTGGCAATTCAAGACCAAACCACCGAAATTACCGTGGAATATGTTGTGTTGCAACGTATTGTTCTAAGCCCAAAGCCAATTGACCGCAATTCAGAACTGACCATCACGGTTTCGACCTTGTTCCCTTACGGTATTCCAGCCAGAGCCGAACTGGATTTACCAAGCACCATCAGCACCAGCGCCACCGAACTGTTTAGCGAAGGGATTATCTCGAGTGGTAATCCTTTGGTCTGGACTGTCCCAATAGAGAACACCAATCCAAACCCCGAGGCTCGAGCCATTGCCCGTTTGGGGCGCGAATGCGGTGGTAGCCAAGCGATTTCTAGCGTCAAATAAGGCGAAAAACCACACAGCCAAAAAACAATTCCTCGAGTAGACTTGGTTTATGCGTTATTTATTGCTTTTACCGATTTTAATGGCTTGTCAAAGCACGCCTAAACCAGTCGCTCCACCTGTCGAAGTCCCAACCGACCTGATTCAACTCGAGACCAACCCTAAACCCAATGTCTTTACAGTGGCTCGAGGGACAAATCAAATCGTCAGTATCAGCTCTAAACTATTATCCCCTGCGGCTAAGAAAGTAAAAATCAGTATCTCTGGCTCGAGTGGCGTAGAAATAGACCCCAAGGACTTTACTTTAACGGGCAACACCAGTGCTGACATTACCGTGACTGTGCCGCAAAACGCCACCAATGACAAACCGTACTTTTATGTCAACGGTCAGGCTTTGGACACAAACAATAACCCAGTGGTTTCTAACGGTGTGACGGTTAAATTTCAGTGGACTGTACCACCAGCCCCATAGTGGACTGTGCCGCCAGCCCCATAGTGGACTGTACCGCCAGCCCCATAAAATGGCATTAAAAAAGGACTGCACTTAGCAGTCCTTTTTTGCCCTCGAGCCTTAATTGATTTCGCCCAGTGCATCCTCGAGTTCGGTGCGTGGCACGCTGCCATCTTTGACATACAAACCACGCCAAGCATCCTCGGTGGTGAAAAAGCCATCTGGCAAGGTCAGGTTTAAGTTGGGTTTGACAAATTGCCGGATTCGCCCAGCCCCATTGGTGTCAAAAGGTACTGTGCCGTATAAATTGGTGTAAAACACGCCATCGGCGGCTGAGCCATTGACTTCATCGAGTATTTTTCGGTATGCCAATTTTAAGCCACGCATCGAAATTGTGCGTTCGTCACCGTGGTCGTTTTTATTTCGCACCAAAGCGCTACACTCAAGGGTGGCGCAAGCCGTGCTTGGGTTGCGAATATCTATCGCAATTCCCGCGTTCCAATCGGGGAAACTAAAACCAAGTTCTTTTTGAATCCCGCCGTCCCAGCCTTCGTAGCCATTGTTTCCAAAGCCGTCGGCGGCTACACGAATGCGTTTTGCAGCTTTGGATTTTGCGGTTTGGGTGGTATCAAAAATGGCTTGTTGATTGGCACAGACACCACCTTGCAGCGTGGTTTTTTGAATCACAAAGTTTTTGCCGCCCATCTGATTATTGGTGATGCTTGCCCCAAAATCACCTTTGAAACCCAGTTCGGCGAGTAACTCACCACTGGCAAAGGTTGCGGTGTCTTTTAAGCCAACTGCCGCAATCACCACCGTATGGTTTTGGGTACAAACACGGTGTTCAAAACCCGTTTCGGCATGAACACTGATGTACCAACCCACGCCCGCCGTTTCATCACGAATTACAAAGCTCTTAAAACCTTCGTGGATTTCGGCTTGGTCACCAAAAAGTTTTGCCACATACTCGAGGGCTGCACCGTTATAGCCAATTAAAGCAGGGTCAGAACCGTGTTCGTGCCTAAAGTAACACCAGTACACGGGGTCTATTTGCGGATGCCAAGAATCGTACTTGTTGCCATCACGCCCAGTCACTTCGTACAAATGATGCAACCAATCTGGGCAGGTTTGATTGGCTTGTGGCAAAGCCGCCCCAGCCGGAGCTTGCGGCGCTAAAACGGGCGCAACTGATGGCTGTCCGTTGCTTTCGGCAAACAATACTTCGTAGGCTTCGTTGCTTTTGCCAGGACTGGGTAACTTAACATCCCCAGCCGCAAAAGATTTTTTATAGGTTTTATAGCCACCAGCGATTTCGGAACTGGCTGTCCAATCGGCTAACCACGGGGCGCTGAGTTTCCAAGCCACGACCACTGTTGCCGCACGGTTGAGTTTAACGGTTAGCCAGTCGGCTCGAGCCGAATCAGACCGAGGCACAACCAAACCATCCCAGCCTGCATAACCCGTGTACGCCACGTTACGCGGTTGGTACTTTAAGCCGCGATAACTTGGCTCGAGACGAATTTCTTTTTCGCGTTTACTTTCATTGGTGATGTAAAAACGCTGCACCAAAGTCGGTGCAAGGTTGGTCGGGTGGGTCACACCCTC
This sequence comes from Deinococcales bacterium, assembly GCA_031388325.1. Taxonomy (GTDB): domain Bacteria; phylum Deinococcota; class Deinococci; order Deinococcales; family JAAFIG01; genus JAAFIG01. The sequence goes on along the minus strand of JANNEE010000081.1, from coordinate 1,104 downwards.
GCTTGAAATACGAATAGGAATTTCGGGCAGTGGGGTTGAACCGCAAGCCCCAAGTGCCGCGACCGAAATAAGAACCAGTGGAATAACTCGAGTCAGATTCATAAAACCATTATGCGTCAGTAAAATAACAAAGTCCGCCAAATACTTCACAAATTAAAGTTTGACCACAGCACAAGTAAACGAATCTTAGGCATGGCTGCAAGTCTGGGGAAATGGCATGGTGTCTGGTTAGAATAAACGCCTTAGCCAACACACTAGGCAGCAACGCATTTAGCTCGAGCCGTTTCATACAAAACCAAGAAACTTGTGACACAATAAAGGCACAAGAGGCTTGTTTTCCGAACTGTCACCGTATGGTGCGCGTGCCTGAAAAGGATAGGAAACAAGCCCACTACCAACTTGGTGGTTTCATAATTATATTTCCATCAGCTTTTGTTATTGACACTGGAAACTGGGCTTTTGCCAATAAACCCAATGGTAGTGTTAAGTGCTTATCGGCAGCATTACGAAGCTCACGAGCAGCACCACGTATTTTGTCTCGAGCAGGGACATAAACAGTAATTCTTAAGCTAGGAAAACGCTGCTTAATTAAACGAACCGTTGGCACTAAATCAGAATCCCCAGAAACCAAAATAATACGATCACAAATACCCTGGTAAGCATCATCAAGCATTCTTAATGCGATATTGACATCCGTGCCTTTTTCTTCCGTTGCCGCATATTCTCTTGAACCAGTATGCAAACAACTTTTGACATGACAACGCATCTTTTTTTGCTTAAATAAACCAAATTCAGTCACCACCAAAGGATTGGTTTGAATGGCTTCCAAGTACGCATTTTGGTCTGGGCGGTTGACTCGAGCCGTAAAATAACGAATGCGTTGAATATCATCGTCGGTACGAAGCAAGCGAAAATACTCGGCTAAATCCAACCATTTATCTGCACTTCCACGCAACGCGCCGTAGTAGAGATTAAAACCATCAATGTAAATTACGCTGCGATTGTTCATTCTGTAAATACCATATTCAGCATCCCAAAAAAAGGCAGCCACTTGGACTGCCTAACCAACCGAAGTCGGGGAGTTGTACCAAGGACTATAAGCCA
>JANNEE010000078.1:0-4525 GCA_031388325.1 Deinococcales bacterium | reverse complement strand
CTAAAAAATAGTGCTACCCTCGAGAATGCACTGCTAGAAGGATACGGGCATCTGCCAAATTACACCCAAGCCGAACTCGAGGCGATTATCGCAGGGCGGCAACTGCTGCTGGCGAATGATGTACTAACCAACGAAACTGCCGACCTTCAAGCCCAAGCTCAAACCTACCTCGAGACCTCGGAACAGCGTTTACGCAGCTACCTCGAGACTGGGATTTTCCCTCGAGCCTGAGCCTTTGATTTTACTCGAGCCAGTGATTGTTTTTATGAGATGCGGTCTTCTGGTCGCCACTTTTAAGAGCCGTTTTTTTAGCAAAATCACGGTAAAGAAATTAATACCACACTGCGAAAATCAGCGTAAGCCAAAACTTGGGTGGCAATTGGAATCTCGTCCCAACTTGGGTATTTGAGTTGGGCTTTTCTCGATAACCAATCGGCATAGTATTTTTCGTTCAAAAAACGCCGTCCGATTTGTTCTCTGGTCAGGTTATTTGGGTCTACCACTTCTGCGGGTGGTTCGATTTTCATGACTGGGGCAGTGGCAACAGGTGGTGTAACTGGTGTTGGAACAACCACTGGAATTGGTTTGGGTTTGCTGACCACTGGCTTGGTCACGGCTGGTTTGGGTTTGGTCACGACTGGTTTTGGTTTATTAACCACAGGCTTTGGTTTGGGAGCGACTGAAATTGGTGGTAAATTGGCAGCACTGTTTGAATCGCGTACAACTGGTTTTTTAGGGGCAACCACTGGTTTAGGTGGTTTGACTACTGGTTTTGGTGTTACTGCCGCAATAACGGCTGGTTTGCTGACGCTGACCTGTGGTGTTGGTGTAGTGACTGGTTTAATGGCTGGTTTAGACACTGGTTTGACCACGGGCTTAACAACAGGTTTAGCCACGGGCTTAACGATTGGTTTAGCCACTGATTTTGTAATAGGTTTAGCCACTGGCTTAACAACTGGTTTAACGATAGGTGCTTGTGGTACATCGGTGACACTCAGGCTAGGTGCTGGTTTTTTTGGTTGGGCTGTTGCAAATTGTTTAATTAAGATTGGTGCGGCAAAAATCCCAGTGCTAATCAGCATCGCTAAAGCAATCAGCCATGCCCAGATTGGCGGGCGATTACTGGTTTTTTTCTTGGCTGGGGTATAGGCTTTACTGACCCCAGATACTTGGGCGGCTCGAGAAACACGGCGTTCAGGGTTTGAAGTTGGATTCTTTTGGGTTGTTGGGCTACTGGCTGGTTTGGGTTTGGCTGGGGCGGCTGTTTTAGGCATATTACTTGGTGCTGGAACAACCTTTTTTTTCGGTTGTGGCAAGACATCCCTGTTTAGTGGTAAGTCATCATGGGGCGATTCATCTATAATTGTTAAAGCCGTTTCATCTTTGGGTGGTGGGACAACTTTCAGTTTGGGTGGTGGGACGGCTTTTAGTAAAGAATCGTCGAATTCCGAGTGGACTTCTGCTTGGGTTGAATCGAGTAGAGGTACTGGTTGTGACCAATCTAAACTGGCTTCGGCGGGTTGGATTTGGTTGGCGGCTGGTGTTGATTCCAAACCAAATTCGGATATGGACAATAAAGGCAATTCCGCCGTTGTACGAATATCTGGTTCGGATTGGGCTGGGGGTTGGGAAACCGCCAATGGCTCAGAGAATCCTAAAGGTTCAAGCAAATTTGGTGGTTCGGCTGACCCAAAATCCAGTTCTAAATCAAAAGTTGTGTCTTCGGCATCAAAAGCCACTGATTCTAGGGATAATGGCTGTGCAGAAGCATCGGGGGCTAAATCATTATCGTCTACCATCACCACTTCATGGTCTTGATCAAAATGAGTTTGCTCTATAACTGCTTTTTCTTCTCGAGTTTCCGACAGTGCTGCCAAGACATTTGAGCCACGTAAGGTAAACCGTTCATCGGCACTGGGGTCAAGAAAAATTCGTACCCGACGGTATGCTTCTAAAATCTGATCACGTTCCAGCGAAGACTCTGAACTGTCCATACGCAGCCGCGCAGCACTGTCAAGCATACTGATGTCAAGGGTTCGTTCATTGAGTTCCAGTAATTTCATGGCTTCGCGTAGGGTCATAATCGCAACCTATCGTGGTAAGCCGGGCAAGTTGGCTGGCGAAGATGCCACATAGACTTGCGCCCTAAATTGGGCTGTGGGTAACGCCCGTACTGAATCCGGAATAGCTGCCCAACTCGAGTAGCGTAAAACTGCACCCGATCTATCCCAAGCACTAAAGCTACCTTGATTGAGACTGCGTACCGAAACACTGGCGCGTTTGGCGGCAGCTTGTTGGCTTGCCCTTCGTGCCGCTTGTTGGGCTTCACGTCTAATGGCGGCTTGCTGCTCGGCACGTCTAATGGCGGCTTGCTCGGCTTCACGTCTGGCGGCGGCTTGTTGTTCGGCGCGTCTGGCAGCTAAGCGTTGGGCTTCTAATCGTTGTTGTGCTAAGTAACGCCGATTGGCTTCGGCACGAATTGCGGCACGTTGTTGGGCGGCACGTCGTTGGGCGGCTTGGACTTGAAGTTGGGCGTTTTGTTGTGCAGTTGCATTATTTGGAGTAAATGTTGAGGTACTGGGTTTTGTGGCTTGGGCTTGTTGTGCGGCTAGTTTCTGGGCTGCCAACTTTTGAATAGCAAGTTTTTGTGCGGCTAGTCTTTGATTCTCGAGCTTTTGTGCGGCTAACTTCTGAGCTTCAAGTTTCTGTGCGGCTAGTCTTTGAGCCTCGAGCTTTTGGGCGGCTAACTTCTGATTCTCGAGTTTTTGTGCAGCCAACTTTTGAGTAGCTATTTTCTGGGCTGCTAACTTCTGAGCCTCAAGTTTCTGCGCTTGTAGTTTTGCGGCTTGTGTAGCTGCATTAGTGGTGGTGTTGCTCGAGATGACAGGTTTTGTAGTGGTGTTCGTGGGTTTTGTGGTGTTGCTCGAGATGACTGGTTTTGTGGTGTTGCTCGAGATGACTGGTTTTGTGGTGTTGCTCGAGATGACTGGTTTTGTGGTGGTGACTGGTTTGGTAATGGCTGGTGGGACAGTTGCTTGTATTCCAGAGTTTGATGGAAAGTAGGTGGCAAGGGCTGGGAAAACCAGAAAATAGGCGGCGGCAATTCCTGCCGCAGCCGTTAATCCAGCCCAGAGAATACTCACGCCTTTGGTTTGTGGGGCATGGTCTTCTGGGGTGATTAAGACATTATTCTTGGGTTTTCGCCCTTGGACAATTGGGGCTGGTAATTCGCTGGGCATGATTTCTTGAGTCGCATAGATAGAAGCATCCGACAGGGTTGGGGGGCTGCTGGTTCTTGGGGCTTTAAGAATCGACTCGTCAAAAGTTGCGCCGGGGACAAAATCGCGTTTTAATTTTTGCTTTGATTCATCGGCTAAACGCTTTGCCGCAGGGCGCTGGTTAAGCGGTGGACCATCTGGAACGGGTTCATCAATCATTGTCACGCGGACATCACCGTGCGTGGCTAAAGTTGGGTTAATAAAAGCATTGGCTTTGCGGTATGCCTCGAGTAAGCGCATGACGTTGCGTAATTCAATACTCTCCAAGTTTTTTCTTAGGGTGCTTTCCAGCACTTGACGATCTAAACTATTGGGATTTAATTCAAGTATATCTAGGGCTTCGCGCAATGTCACGATTTTCACCTCAAAAAAAGAATGCCACCTATTGGCTTGTGGTTTTATTCTACTCGAGAATTGCTCCCGAGTGGTACAGTTTCTCATGATTTTAGTTTTGAATGGCGCAAATCTCAATCGGCTTGGCACAAGGCAGCCCGAAGTATACGGCGCAGAAACCCTAAGTGAACTTGAAACACAGATTAAAACATGGGGTGCTGAACTTGGTTTTACGGTGGTTTGCCAGCAAAGTAATTTTGAAGGAGCGCTGCTCGAGTGGCTACAAACGGCGACTGAACTTGGGTATAAAGCCATTATTCTTAATCCGGGGGCATGGACACATTACAGTTATGCCCTGCGCGATGCGATTGCAGGACAGTCACTGCCAGTTCTTGAAGTTCATTTAAGTAATGTTCATGCCAGAGAAGAATTTAGGCACAGCAGTGTGATTGCCCCTGTTTGTACGGGTAGCATTATTGGTTTGGGCGCACAAGGCTACCGTTTAGCCCTCGAGTTCTTAAAAACCAAACTCGAGCCAGAAAACCCCGAATACGCTGACCCACCAAACCGAATTGCCCCGCGTATGGCTTAATCACCCCAACCCTCGAGACCGCCTGTATCGTATAAACTAGCCCTATGAGCGTCTGCTTTTTGTGTGGCTCAAACCTCGAGCCATCAGATACCAATTGCCCGACTTGTGGCGCTCATTTGGTCAGTGTCTACTTGCCCAGTGGTACGCCATTAAAAGGGTATGAGATTTTGGAGATGCTTGGTCAGGGTGGTTTTGGCATCACGTACCGAGCAAAGTCGGGGCAGCAAGAGGTGGCGATTAAAGAATTTTTCCCTGAAGGCTCGAGCCGAGTTCAAGGGCGGGTGATTCCTCCAAGTACCATTTCGGCATCTGAATTTGTGGA
>JANNEE010000740.1:0-1694 GCA_031388325.1 Deinococcales bacterium | reverse complement strand
AAGCACCGTCATACAAGAAGCAAAATCTCGAGGGTGTTCTCGGTTAGCCTTGAGCAATTGGCGCAACCATGCTTCGTATCAGCGCGGCTTTTACACGAAGCATGGTTTTCAAGAAAAACCCAATTCAGCACGATTCATTTTGAATTTACAGGAGAACTTATGAAAATTCCATATTCTTGGTTGGTCGAACTTCTGCCCGAACTTCCAAAAGCAATTAACAATAATCCTCATGCCCTCGAGCCAATTCTAGCCATGCTTGGAACTGGTGTCGAAGAAATTATTTCGTTTCCTGCCCCACCTGAAGGCGTGATTTTTGGCGTGGTTCTCGAGTGTGAAGCCATTCCCGAAACGCATTTGTACAAACTCCAAGTAGATGTTGGTCTCGAGTCACCCAAGCAAATCATCACGGGTGCGCCGAATGCCAAGGCGGGTGTGGGTGTGGCAATTGCGCCGCCCAACACCACTATCCAAGGCAAACTGCTTGAGGAACGCCTTGTGCATGGGCAAACCTCATGGGGCATGGCGTGTAGCCCAAAGGAACTTGGCATTGGCGACTTTGGTGCGGGTTTATTCGAGTTGCCAGCCAACAACGCCAAGGCTGGTACACCCCTCTCGAGTCTTTGGGCAGAGGACTATGTGCTGGATATTGAAATCACCCCAAATCGGGCGGATGCACTTTCGGTGCTTGGCATTGCTCGAGATTTAGCCGCCAAACTCAAACTTGAGTTAAAGTTGCCTTCTCTTGGTCTCGAGTCGGTGCATGATGAAAATTTCTTGGTGCAGGTCGAACTTGACCCAAGCAAAGACTATGACCGTTTTGTGGCTCGAGTGATTCAAGGCGTGAAGAATCAACCTAGTCCAGCTTGGTTGCAACGCCGCCTAAGCCTATGCGGAATGCGTCCAATTTCTGCGCTGGTGGATGCCAGTAATTATGTGATGCTCGAGCTTGGGCAACCGAGTGCGGCGTATGATGCCAGAGATATTCCAGAAAATAAAATTGTGGTGCGGAATGCCCTTGAAGGCGAAAAAGTGCTTGGTTTGGATGGTCTCGAGTACGAATGCAGCCCCAAGGATTTACTGGTCACAACACCCGTAAACGGCGAATCCAAAACCGTGGGCATTGGCAGTATGCTCGGTGCAAAATACTCGAGTATTCAAGCTGGTACAACAGAGGTGATTCTCGAGGTGGCGCATTGGAATCCTGTGCGAATGCGCTTAACGGCACGGCGTTTGGGGATTGTCACCGATGCCCTGTACCGCTACGAGCGTGGTGTTGACCCGAACCTGCCAGTTTGGGCTGCTAACCGCTATATGGAAATTGTGCAGGCAGCTTGTAGTGGTGTGGTTCTCGAGGGACACCGTGATGTTGGTGGCGAAAAACCAAAAAATGTGATTGAGCTTCGTCCAGAATTCGTCAATGAGTACCTTGGGACTCACTTTGAAGAATCTGAAATGCGGTACGCCCTCGAGCGACTGGGTTTTATTGTTGAAGCAGAGACCAGTCCTTGGAAAGTTCACGCCCCAACCTACCGCGTGAACATGGACATCTGTGAGGACTTAACCGAAGAAATTGCTCGAGTCTTGGGTTACGATGCCATCCCCGAAACCCTGCCAAACATGAAGGTCAACGACCTGACCCGCAGCACGTCCGAGCCGTATAATCGCACTCGAGAACTCAAAAACGCACTTGTGGG
>JANNEE010000739.1:0-2506 GCA_031388325.1 Deinococcales bacterium | reverse complement strand
CTGAGAGTCACCGGAAATCGCAAAAGCCAATCGGGTTTGCAGTATGTTGATTGTGCCAATTATTGATCTGCGACGACTGTTCGGGACATAGGTATAAGAATAGTACACCGTGCGTGAATTCAACGAACATGAGATTGATATTATTCAAAGTGCCTCGGCGGCGGCTGCGCCCCTGCTCGAGAATGCCGAGTTGTTTGACCAGTTACGTGCCGAATTGCGTCATCGCCAACAGACCGAAACCGAATTGCGCCGATCAAAAACAATTTACCAAGAATTAGTTAATTCCTTAGAAGGGGTGGTCTGGGAAGGAGAATTTCGTGATGGCGGACTGCATTGCACCTTTATTAGCCGCCAAGCTGAACGTTTATTTGGGTACTCGAGTGAGCGCTTCTTGGGCTTACGTGAATCAAACCTTTGGACGCAAGTCTTCCAACCCGACGACTGGGCAGCCATGAATTTGCGTTTACGTCATGCCACCAAAACCCTCGAGCCACTGGAAATCGAAGCTCGAGCATACGACGACCAAGGCGAACTGATGTGGATTCAAGACCGCATTACCTTTGCCCAAGTAGACGACAGTGTGCGGGTGCGTGGCTTAATGGTCAATATCACCGAACATAAACGCTCGGTGCGTTTGGAGCGTGAACGCAATCAAATTCTCGAGTTGATTGCCCGAAATATCGAACTTGAAGAAGTGATGGCGCGAATTTGTGAACTTGCCACTTCGCAATTTCAACGGGCTGGTTGTGCCATCAGTGCTTTACGGGCTGGAAACCTTGAGTTACTTGCCACCCATGGTTTACCCAATAGTATCCGCACTTGGTTACAACGTCCGCTCGAAGAAACTGCCTTTGCCACTTGGGTGCGGCAACTCGAGTCAAATACTCAAAGCATCAGTGACCCACGTTTCAATCATAACGAACAAGAATTGATCTTAAAACACGATTTTCGCGCCACCCGCAGTTTACCGATTTTGGTGTCTAATCAAGCCATTGGGGTGGTAACGGTCTATTTACCCAGTACATCCAGAGACAATTTTCGGGTTCTGCACACCACCACCGAACTGAGCGCGATTGCCATAGACCGCAATACCTTACTTGAACAACTCGAGTACCGTGCCACCCACGACCCACTGACCAACCTAGCAAATCGGGCTTTATACCAAGAACGTTTAACCCTCGCCATGCGCCAAGCTGACCTACAAAAAAGTTCGGTCGGGTTACTCTACATTGACCTTGATAATTTTAAGTTTGTCAATGATAACTTTAGTCATGCCACAGGCGACGAACTGCTTAAAAATATCGCTCGGCAGTTAATTGCCGAAACCAGTGCTGCAAGTACGGTTGCAAGGCTAGGCGGCGACGAGTTTGCAGTGATTTTGCCCAATTTAGAACAACCCGAAGAAGTGGCTCAGATTTCGGCACAACTCGCCAAAAGCCTGACCACCAAAGTGGTGATTGGGACGCATCAACACGAGGTTTCTGCCAGTATTGGCATGGCGATTTACCCAAGGGACGGCAGCACCACCGATGAGCTTTCCAATATCGCTGACCATTCGATGTACAGCGCCAAAGCCAGTTCGATGTCCAACGCCAAAGCCAAAAGATGATAAAAAACTCTGGTTAGTTAGAAGAAGCTGTGCTACTAATTTGAGATGCTTAGAACACAGTTTTTTGGTGTTGTTTGGAATAGACTTTTTGTCATGCGAATTGCCGCTTTAGGGTTGATGCTGGCTTTGGCAGCTTGCGCCCCACAAACACCGTCTCGAGTCACAGGGCAAACTGGGGCGGGGGCAAGTGTGGCGTTTTATCCAAGTCAATCTGGGGCAATTTGGCAATACCTTAAAGATGGTGAACGCAACGACAGCACCCCGTACACGCTGCGAATCGAGGGACCTCAAAGTTATAACGGACGAATTTTAACCGGAATGCGTTTTATCGGACGCGGACAAGACATCAGTTACTTTCGGCAATTTGATGAACGCGGTGTCCAACTGATTGCCCAAGGCTCACCGAATTTCTATGATTTAGTCTATGAAACCCCGATTCTCGAGTACCCACCGCAAAAAGACTTGGTGATTGGTAAAACTTGGAGCGGCACAAGCAACGCGACCCTGACCATCCCCAAACAAAGCCCGCAAAAGTTGCGCTACACCTATCAGTTCAGGGTTGTTGCCAAAGAAAAGTACCGTGTTGCCAACACCGATTACGATGCTTTTTTAATCCTGCGCGATAACCGTCTCGAGGATTTAAGCGGTAAGTCCGACCCCGTAATCGAATCGCAACGGATTCGTTTTGTGCCATTTATTGGCGAAGTCCAAAGCCGCGAGGGTTTGGTTTTAATCAATTATAATTTTAAGAAGTAGTGAGGAGTACCTTATGAGCGTTCTAGACCGTGTAAACCTACCAGAAGACCTAAAAAAACTTGAACTTGATGAACTCGAGACTTTATCCCAAGATGTGCGAAACGAAATCATTCGGGTTTGCTCGAGGGGCGGGCTGCATCT
>JANNEE010000717.1:0-2212 GCA_031388325.1 Deinococcales bacterium | reverse complement strand
GTGAGATACTTAGTCTTAAACGGCTCTGCCCGTGACTGCGCCAATCGAACGAATAAGCTGCATTTCGCTATACGGTTTAATCAAGTAACGCACATTGGTGGTGGCATGGTTACGAAATAAGCCAAGCCCAACCCGAGGTTCAGTTTGAACTATCGCCACAATTGGTGTTAAATTGCGTCTATCGCGAATAGCTTTGATGGTTTCGAGTGGTTCTTCCCAATCCAGTAAAATCGTATTTGGACGGCGTGTATCGAGCAGATTCTTGGCTATTTCTAAAGTAGTGGCGTGCATCACACGGTAACGTTCTCGGGTCAGGGTCAGGGTGCAAAGCCGCCGTGTGGTTTGCGAAGTAGAAACTATTAAAACCCAAGGGTCTTCGCCGCGCACCTCGGCTGGGCGAAGCAGTTTTTGTTCCTGCATTAAAAAAAGTTGGTAATAAGTCTCACCTTCTGGGATATTGAGTTCGGCGGCAATACTGGCAGCACTGCGTTGCCCATCCACAAGGTACATCAGTTCCCATTGCCCAAGGGTTAATTTGGCGGTGCGGCTATCGCCTTGTAAATCCACTGCCACCTCGAGAACATCTTGGGGTTTGACTTGTCCGCGCCGCCATTCGTCTAAGCGCCGCGTGCATTCCATCAGCATCCCGGAAGCATCGAGTAAATGCGGCGTTGGGACTTGAGAAGCATCCAAGCCTCGTTCCTTAAAGTTAAATCTGGAACGGGGAATATCTGCCCAAATCATCACTTCGATCATCGCGTCAAGCACTTGGGCTTCTAGTGCCGTGCGAAGGTCTTGGTCGTTAATCACACCATTTCGCACTGCCATCATGCCAAGCGGGGTATGCGGATTTTCTTGTTTTTGTTTGCCCACCAGTTTCTGCACATCTTCAGGCGTGGTCATCTCGAGCCGCACCATATACTCCCCGAGGTTTGCCCCATCTTCAATTCGAGCATACAAAATTTTGCCGTCCTCAAAGTGAATTTTTGCTTCACGCTCATCGAGATTGACCACCAAGACCCCCGATTTGCGCCCTCCGGCAATCAGGCTGAGGATGTCTTCGATGGGGACATCTTTTAAGCGACCACTAATCACAACTGTGTCACTCTACCAAGTCTGAGGGCTTGGAGGTACGGGCATTTCGAGACATGCCTGTTTTTTCATCCTGTACAGATAAGCAGTATGCTAATGCCCATGCAACTGGCTTCTCGAGTTTTGGGTTTTACCCCCAATCCTTTTACCGAATTAACCGCTTTGGCAGTCAAACACAATGCCGTAAACTTGGGGCAGGGCTTCCCTGATTGGGCAGTGCCAGATTTTGTGCTAGCAGCCGCACTTGAGGCATTAAAAACTGCTTCGCATCAATACACTGCGCCGCGTGGCATCCCGCGTTTGCTGGAGGCAGTCGCAGCCCTGCTTGAGCCACAGATTGGCAAAATTGACCCGCTCGAGGAAATCACAATTACGGTTGGTGCAACCCAAGCCCTTCATGCCGCGCTGGTTGCTTTGGTCAATCCTGAAGACGAAGTAATTCTACTCGAGCCAAAGTTTGATTCGTATGCCCCACAAGTGCGATTATGCGATGGCATTCCGGTTTTTGTGCAACTCGAGCCAGAAAATGGCACTTGGAGCTTAAATCTCGAGCAGTTACGGGCAGCCATCACACCACGCACCAAAGGAATTATTCTTAATTCGCCGCATAATCCGACAGGCAAGGTTTTTACAGAAACCGAACTTAAGGCAATTGCCGCTTTGGTCTTAGAACACAACCTTTGGGTGATTTCGGACGAAGTGTATGACCGTATCACCTTTGAAGCCCCGCATATCAGTTTTGCTTCTTTGCCCGGAATGCGTGAGCGTACCATCACGATTGGCAGCGCAGGAAAAGTCTTTTCGGTGACTGGTTGGCGCATCGGTTGGGCGGTTGCCCCAGCCCATATCAGTGCTGCCATGCGCGGGGCGCACCAGTGGATTCCTTTTCATGTGACTGGTCATGTCCAAGAAGCAATTGCAATTTGTCTCGAGACAGCCGCCCAAAATGGGTATTACGCAGCTTTGCAAGCCCGTTTTCTCGAGCAACGCGATACCCTATTTCAAACTCTGTCTCGAGTTGGTTTTAATGCCATGCAGCCCGAAGGTGGCTATTTTATTGTCGCGGGAATAGAAAATTTTTCACACAACACCCAAGAATTTGCCCGCTATTTGGTCTCAG
>JANNEE010000713.1:0-2449 GCA_031388325.1 Deinococcales bacterium | reverse complement strand
TAAATTGACCCCAAGTTCTTGGGTCAGGCGCTTAATGTCTTTGAGGTGCAGCACATCGCGTTCTGAATACAGCCGAGTTTTTCCACTCGAGCGCTTTGGGCGAATCAGGTTTTTACGTTCGTACAAGCGCAGGGTTTGCGGGTGCATGTCCACCAATTCAGCCGCCACACTAATCACAAAAACCCCTTTGTCTTTGGGGTCGTCGGAAAGCAGGTTGGCGCTTTGGGCGGTAAATTCGGCTCTGATTGCCCCCTCGAGCCGATAAATTTCGCCCTCAAATTGACTTTGAACTTCATCGAGTTCAAAACGCAATTTCATGATCTCCTCTACTCCAGCCAAATTAACCCCGAGTTCTTGGGTTAAGCGGCGAATTTCGCGTAGGTATTCGATGTCACGCTCGGAGTACAAACGTGTTTTGCCGCTCGAGCGTCCGGGACGAATTAAGCCTTTGCGCTCGTATAAACGCAAGGTTTGCGGGTGCATTTCGACAAGTTCGGCTGCCACGCTAATAACGTACACTGGACGGTCTTTGGCATCGGACACACCATCAGTATACCTGTTTTTACCGATGCAAGGAATTCTTAGGATTTGTGACTCAAATAAACCGATTTTATTATGTGATTATTTTCACGATTATCTGATTTGTGAAACATTTCTGCTAAGTTTACTATTCGAGCTTTTCACCGTAGAATAAAGCATGACTTGGATTAACTGGCGCGACCTTGAGGCAGCTATCCCACTCGAGCAACTTCCCGATTTTCACCGCGCATTCTTGGCGGCTCGGGGAGTCGAAAACCCAGAAACAATGATGCTACGCCGTATCCAACAAAGCGTTGAACGTGAACTCAATACGCTGCTGCGCGACAAAAAAGCCAAACAGGAATCTGAAACACTTTTTGTTATAAGTCAGGAAATCCCTGAACCTTGGCTCGAGTTTGCCAGTACCAAATAGTGGTCTTTAGATTTACAAAAGAAATTTCAAATTCTCGAGAACTGAAGGTAGAAGCCAAAAAAACCTAGTCTCGAGCAGAAAAATACGCTAGAATCGGCTACCATGTTCTGGAAGAAACCCGACAGCACACAAAGTCTAATTAAACGCAAAGCCACAAAAAGTGGCATGACTGTGCTGGTTATCCCAGATAGCGGCGAATCGCATCAGCTTCGTTTCAAATGGACTTGGTTAATTGTGGTGGCGATTCTCGGGCTATGTATTGGCGTTGGCGCAGTTGGCGCACCGCTTCTGTTGGCTGCCAGTGTGCAAACCAATGTCAGTTTATTTGCTGACCGTACCCGATTACAACTCGAGAAAGCCAATTTAGAACGTCAACTTGGACTTGAAAAAGGCAAGGTGCTTTCCTTAACCAATAAAACCCAGAACTTTGGCAAACGCTTACTTGAGCTAGAATCACGCTTGGGGGCAGTCGAAAATCGGGCTGGAATCTCTAAAATTGAGCGCACCAGCACCAAACCCGGTGGCGGCGCGAATAACTTAGAACTTAAAGACCCATTTGTCATGCTGAGTGTCTTTGACCAATTGCTGGGGACAACCGATACCCGTTTTGCCAAAAGCCTGACCCCACTGGATAACACCATGCGCCGTGAAGCAGCCATCCCAGCAGGCTACCCGACATCTGGGCGAATCACCTCTAAATTTGGAACTCGAGTCTCACCGCGTGGTGGACGGCTCGAGCAACACACTGGTTGGGATATTGCCACCAACACTGGCGCACCTGTGCGGGTGACTGCACCCGGTGTGGTTGAAGTGGCTGGCTGGACGACCCTTGGCTATGGGCTGCACGTAATAATCAACCATGGCTACGGCTATAAAACCCTGTACGGGCATTTATCGCGGCTGAATGTCAATTCTGGCGATACTGTCTCGAGCAACGAACTGATTGGCTTTGTTGGCAGCACAGGTAACAGCACAGGACCACATCTGCATTACGAAGTTCGAGTTGCTAATACCCCAATTAACCCTAAAAATTTCTTAGCTCGAGACCGACCCAAATTTGACAGCTTAGAGCTAGTGCGCTAATGCAATCTAAAACTTATGTACTGATGCAATTCTTGGAGAAAATCATGATTGGACGCGGCAACCAACAAAAAAACCAAAGCAACAATGCCCAAGGCGCTGGCTATACGTATGTCGAAAAAGGCACAGTCATCAAGGGTGACCTAAGCTCGAGTGGCGCAATGCGTTGTGACGGCAACATCAATGGCAACGTCAACATCAAGGGCAACTTAGAAATTTCGAGTGGCGCAAGCATAGACGGCGAAAGCATTGAATGCGACAATCTAGTTCTACACGGCAGTATCAAAGCCAATGTGATTGCCAAAGGCAAAATCACGATTACCAAAAGTGGCAAATTGGTCGGTGATGTTAAAGCCAGTGCCTTAGACATCGAAGCGGGTGCGGTTTTTAGTGGACGCAGCGAAATGAATGCTAGTG
>JANNEE010000681.1:0-3490 GCA_031388325.1 Deinococcales bacterium | reverse complement strand
GGTCAATGTCTGCCAGTACCACACAAGCGCCTTCGATGAGTAAACGAATGGCTGTGGCGCGTCCAATCCCACCAGCACCACCTGTCACCAAGGCAATTTTACCTGCCATAGACTTGGCTTTGGGCATTCGTTGCAATTTGGCTTCCTCGAGCAACCAGTATTCGATGTCAAAAGCCTCTTGCTCGGGAAGTCCGACATAACTGCTGACCCGCTCGGCTTCGCGCATGACATTAATTGCGTTCTGGTAATACTCGGCAGCGATTCGCGCCGTGGCTTTATTGGCGGCAAAAGTCAGCATCCCGACACCGGGAATTAAGTAGACGACTGCGTTTGGGTCGCGCATTTTTGGTGAATTCGGGCGTTTGCAACGTTCGTAATAGGCACTGTAGAACTGACGATAATTCTCAAGTTGCGCCTCTAAACTTGGTAAGAACCCATCGGGATTAAACTGGTCAAACTCGAGGACAAGCGGCGCGATTTTAGTCCGCAAAAAATGGTCTGGGCAACTTGTACCAAGTTCTGCTAAACGCATTAAATCGGCGCTACAAACAAACTCGAGAACTGCTGGGTCATCGGAGAAATGCCCAATTTTAGCTTCAAGGTTCGAGATTTTCCCACGAATAATCGGCAATAATCTGGTTGCAAGTTCGGTACGAGATTCTTTGGGCAAAGCCGTTATTTTTGCACCACCAAAAGCTGCTTTGTCGTGTGTCTGGAGCCAAGTGCTGCACTGATTGATGATTTCGAGGGTGGTTTGGTAACAGTCTTTTGCATTGTCTGCCCAAGTGAACAAACCATGTCCACCAAGAATTAACCCGACCAAATTTTTATCTTGCGCGGCTGCCTCGAGTTTTAGTCCTAAGTCGTATCCGGGGCGTTGCCAAGGTAGCCAACCGATTTTGCCCGCAAAAATTTCTTGGGTCAGGCGCTGACCGTCTTTACTTGCGGCAATCGCAATAATCGCATCCGAATGCACATGGTCTACGTGCTTATACGGCACATACGCATGAAGCGGCGTGTCTATGCTGGCGGCTTTTGGGTTTAAGTTAAAAGTGCAGTGCGGTAAAACCCCAACCATTTCGTCTTCAAACTCTAAACCCCGATAACGGTTTTTGAGTGCCTCGAGTTTAGCCATGTACAGTGTACTAAACCCATCCAAGCCGATACTGCCGATGTCGCCACCACTGCCTTTGACCCACAAAACTTCGACTGTTTCGCCACTTAAAGGGTCGGTTTGGATGACTTTAGCGCTGGTGTTACCACCGCCATAATTGGTAATGCGTTTATCCGAACCTAGTAAATTCGAGCGGTAGCGCAAAAGCTCGGGTTCGGTCTGGCTTTCGGCGGTTTGGTCACTCCATAAGTTAGGCAATTGAGTTGTCATGTTTGTTCCTTTGTAGGCTAAAAATTAAGTTGGAAACCCGCCACCACCAACGGCTGTGCCTCGAGCTAGACTGACTTGCTCAAGATACCCTGACTGACGGTAGGCTTTAATCGGGTCGGTTGGCAGACCCATTTCTGACCGCACTGTCTCGAGCAAAGGGCGAACATCGCATTTGAAGCCATCCATCAGGGTTCGGTGCGCCTCGAGAACATCCCCAGCTTCCTGAGCCGCTTGTAGACGCTCAAAGTCTATATGCAGGGCTTTGGCATAGGCTTCTTGACAATTCAGGACACTTTGTAGCATCGCCTCGAGCTTGGGTTCGATGTTGTGGCTTTGGTCTATCATGTAGGCTACGGCTTTGCTGTGTTCTTGCAATTTCGCATCGCTCGAGCGCTCAGCACTGACCAATTCGGCGTAAATACAAAATAACTCGAGTGGGTTGGTTGTGCCAACAATCAGGTCATCATCGGCATAACGCCGAGCATTAAAATGAAACCCACCGAGTTTACCTTCATCTAGTAAAAATGCCACAATCGCTTCGATGTTGACGGCTTGGGCATGATGCCCTAAATCCACTAACACTTGGGCTTTATCGCCCAGTGCTTGGCAGTGGTTTAGTGCCACACCCCAATCATTCAAATCGGTAAAGTAAAAAGCTGGTTCAAAGAATTTGTACTCCAAGAGCATCCTCGAGTTTTCGGGTAAGGCTTCATAGACTTGCTCTAAGCTGTGTCTTACACGGCGTTTACGCGCTCTAAAATCATCTTGCCCAACATAATTTGTGCCATCAGCAAACCACAGGCTTAAATCCTTTGAACCCGTAACTTCCATAATCTCAATGCAGTCGAGCATGTGTGCTACAGCTTTTTGCCGCACGGCGGTGTCTGGATGGGCAATTGAACCAAGTTTGTAATGCTCGTCTTGAAAGACATTTGGGTTGATTGCACCAATTTGAATTTGGTGCTTTTGGGCATGACTCGAGAGCGCCGACCAATCACTCGGCATATCCCACGGGATATGCAGTGCCACACTTGGAGCAATCCCAGTTAGGCGGTGAACTTCGGCGGCATCTTCGAGCTTTTCCCAGACGGTGCGGGCTGCGCCGGGTGCAGCAAAGGTTTTGAAGCGCGTACCGGAATTGCCGTAGCCCCAACTTGGCGTTTCGATGCGCTGAATTTTGAGCGCCGCAACAATTGAATCTTGATTCATAGTGACTCCTTATTTAGGGGGCAATCAATAACTTGACCCCTGCTTTTTTCAGGGCTGTACGAATGCTGCTGCTTGGTGGCTGTTCGGTGATGATTGTGTCCACGGCGTTCAAAGCAAGAATTTGATTGGCGGCTCGAGAGCCAAATTTAGAGCTGTCTAACAGTGCAATTTTTTGCGCTGAGGCTTGTATCAAAAGTTCTTTAGCTTCGACTTCGGGCAAGTGCGCGTCGGTGAAACCATGCTCTGGGGTAAAACCCTTGCTCGAGAAAAACACTTTGTCGGGGTGAAAGCGTTTTAAGCCAGCACTGAAAACACTACCCACAAAACTTCGGGCGGGTGAATGGTATACGCCACCCATCAAGGTAAACGCCACGCCACTAGCAGCCAAGATATTGGCAGCATCGAGTCCAGTGACAATCGCTTGAACTTTGCGAACCGCCAGAATTCGCACCAAGGCAAGGGCGGTGGTACTCGAGTCTAGGGCGATGGTATCGCCGTCTTGAATCAGTTCTAAAGCAGCCCGGGCAATGCGTTGTTTCTCCAAGGTACGCTGGGCGGCATACTTGATTTATCAATTGTGAAGAGCAACAAGTGAGGTTGGAACAGGAAGAAGAAGTGGAAGAGTTTAGCTGCTGCAAGTGCTAGATAGTTCAACTTACCAGTCTCCGGCGGCCTCGACGTTGAAGACACAGCGCTTCTTGGCCGTTCCATCAAAAACCTGGAAGAGCGTCTCCAAGAGAGTGAAAATCTGAGTAGGTTCACGGACCGAACTCCAAGCGGCGAATCCTGCAGTGTGAAAAGTATAGAGCGTCGCTGTTTGTTAGATCACACAATCATGATGGCTGACGAGGACTTGCGTATCCACGAAATTATGATGATCCACGATATGATGATAAG
>JANNEE010000660.1:0-2513 GCA_031388325.1 Deinococcales bacterium | reverse complement strand
GATACTCGAGGCGATTAAAGGAATACTTGGCACGGTGGCGGTTACATCGCGCAGCGCATACAACAAGCCGTCGGCAGGGGCGAGGTTTTTGGATTGTCCGACCAAGACCAAACCAATCTCTTTGGCTTGTTTTAGAAAGTCACTTTCCGAAAGTTGCGAAGACCAACCGGGAATACTCTCGAGTTTATCTATTGTGCCGCCAGTGTGCGCCAAACCACGCCCACTCATTTTGGCGACCGTTACACCACACGCCGCCAGCATTGGGGTCAGCACCAAACTGGTTTTATCGCCCACCCCGCCAGTGCTGTGCTTATCGGTGGTGCGTGACAAACTGCTTAAATCCATCTGTTCGCCACTGGCAGCCATGACTTGGGTCAGCAGAGTGGTTTCCTCGCTACTCATGCCACGCAAAAAAACCGCCATCAGCCAAGCCGCAATTTGGTAATCCGGCACAGTGCCAGCCACAAAACCAAGAATTAACTGCTCGAGTTCTTGGCGGGAATGGGTCTCACCTTCGCGTTTGATTTCAATAATCTCTGGGATGGTCATAAATACAGTCTAATCCATCGCTCCTATTTTTTGTTCTTGAGGTAGACTAGAAGCCATGCGAAAAGTTTTATTGGCAATGGCAATTGGCACGGCTGGCTTGGTCAGCATCGTCTCGAGCCAAGGTGCAGTCACAAGTGGTTTGTTATTTGGCTATAACGAAGCTGGTGCGTACAAAACACTTTGGGTCGCCCCACAAAATGGCAAACTTAGTTTAATTCGTCAAGGCAAAGATGTGCTTGTGCCACGTGGGTCAGGTTGGTGGCGGGTTGGCTCGAGTACAAGCAGTGTTAAGGGCTTAGAGAACGAGGTAAGCACCAAGCAATTTATTTTTGCCAGTCCAGCCAGTAGTACATCAAGAGGAACAGCCCCTAAATTCGATCCAGATTGCTCCGAAGACGAGGCTACAGATTTACTTTTTGTCCACGAAAAACTCTTGGCGGTGGAAAATTCTAGCGGCGGTTACTGCAAAGGCGCGGCGCACCCGTGGACATCCGGTACGCTACAGGTACGGGATTAGATTTGCTGCAAAAAAGTGGTGGCACATCCAGTATCACCAGTCCAGAGCCTAATTTCGTCGAACTGACCGATGCGATCAACGAATCAGCCCAAGCTACATTTTATAAAGCTGGAACAGCTTTTCATGCTGCCTTAACCACCGTGCAACGCGAAACTTTTGAATCAAGTCCGAACGCCACCAACTGGGCATTGATTCGCCGTAACGGACAATGGGTGATTCGTGGCAGACTAGGGTACAGCAATGAAGCAGTACGCGGCGCTTGCTGCATAGACTTTGATACTGGTATCACCCCAACCACCAGCCTTGTCGGACATGACACTTTGGCTGTGCCTTGGAAAACCTTGCAAAGCCAAAATAAAAACATCATAGATGCCTTCTCGAGTCCCAAAAAGGATGTGCTGTTCACCTTAGAGAAAAAACAATTAACCGCTTATGGGTTGCAAAACGGCAAAATTGGTGCAGTGTTGCTAAAAATTCCAATTAAGAACAACGTTGCACCCGTCATGATTGAATGGGCAAACGCTGGCAGTGTGACCCGTTGGACTGGCGACATCGGAAAATTCCTCAAATGAAAAACGTACTTTTTGTCTGGGGAGGCTGGGATGGACACGAACCCAAGCAATGTGTTGACCTCTTCGCGCCAATGCTCGAGCAAGCTGGTTATAAGGTTACTATTTCCGACAGCCTCGACACCTACCTAGACACTGCCTTGATGCAATCGCTAGACTTAATTGTACAAGCCTACACCATGAGTACCATCACCCCAGAACAAGAAAAAGGCTTACTCGAGACGATCAAAAACGGCACTGGTTTTGCTGGTTGGCACGGCGGTATGACAGATGCCTTTCGCAACAACACCGAATACCAATTTATGGTTGGCGGACAATGGGTCGCCCACCCCGGCAACATTATTAACTACACTGTCAATATCACCTCACAAGACCCAATTGTGGCTGGAATATCAGATTTTCAAATGAATTCCGAGCAATACTACATGCACACCGACCCCAGTAACCAAGTGCTTGCCACCACGACTTTTAGTGGCGAGTACAACGATTGGATAGATGGCACAATCATGCCTGTAATCTGGAAAAGGCACTGGGGAAAAGGCAAAGTTTTTTACTGCTCACTTGGGCATGTTCGCAAGGATTTTGATGTCCCCCAAGCCAGAGAAATTGTCAAGCGCGGTCTTATCTGGGCAACCAAAACCAATTAAAGCCAACCTAAATTATGCCTAGTCTCGAGCATCAGGGTTCACCCTTGATAACTAAAATTTCAGAAACTCGAGCCGCCACACGAGAAAAATTATTTAGAACATCGGCATTGGAAAACCGCACCACTTGTAAAGTCGTTATTGAAGTGGATGGTGGTCAGCATTTTACCCCAGAAGGCTTGGCGTATGATGCTGAACGCACGGCATTTCTTGAGGAGCTTAATTTACAAGTGG
>JANNEE010000625.1:0-4510 GCA_031388325.1 Deinococcales bacterium | reverse complement strand
GCCAGAACCGATTCTCGAGTTACGAAATGCTCAGAGTTCGGAACGCACCCACCTTCGTCCGTGTTTGATTGGCAGTTTACTTAATGCTGCCAAAACCAATCTGCAAGCCAAGAATGTATTGCTGTTTGAAGTTGGACGGGTTTTTCCAACGCTTGACCTCGAGGAAGAACGACTTGGAGCGCTTTTGATGGGCGACTTGAGTTCTAAAACTTGGCAAGCTGGAATGGCTGGCGGTTTTTACGGCTTTAAGGGTTTGCTCGAGTCTATGGCGGCTAAACTGGGCGATGAACTCAAAGTCGTGCCAATAGAAAAACACGTACAGCATAAACCAGAGTGCTTACACCCCGGAATTGCCGGGGCGCTCGAGTACAACGGGGCTTTTGTGGGGATTATCGGCGCGGTGCATCCAAGTGTTGCCGCCACCCTCGAGTTACCAAGCAGTATTATGCTTGCCGAAATTCGTTTGCCTCTACCGCCTCGAGCATGGGCATTTGCCGACCCAAGCCGTCAGCCCGCCGCGATTCGGGATTTGGCTATTATTGCCGACAAAAACTTGCCGTACTCGAGACTCGAGGAGATTACCAAGAATGCAGCAGGAGATTTTCTCGAGAGTGTCCAGCCGTTTGATGTGTTTGAATCTGAACGAATTGGACAAGGTAAACGCAGTACCGCCATTACCATGACTTGGCGAGCGCAGGACAGAACCCTAACCGATGAAGAAGTGAGCGGGGCGTTCCAGAATGTGATTGCTGCTATGCGAAACGCAGGTTTTGATATTCGTGATTCGTGATTCACTAACCGTAGGGGTTAGGCATGCCTAACCCGCTTTTCATTGGAATTTTTTATATGCTTCCTAAAGCCATTCTTTTTGACCTTGACGATACTCTGCATGACCGCCGTACCAGTGTTGAGGCATTCACACCAACTTTGTATTCTTTTCTCGAGCCGTGGCTGGGTGGGGTTTCTCTCAAGAATTTCAAAACAGTGCTGCATCATGTGGACTACGGCGGTTATGTCCCTCGAGAAGTGTTTATGCAGCGACTGCTCGAGGCTTTTGGTGCAAAGAATTTTGATGCGCTTGAACTGGCAAAATTTTGGCGTTCTGAATTTGCGAAATTCGCACAACCAATGGCTGGAGCGCATGAATTGCTCGGGTTTTTGCACTCGAGCAACATCAAAACGGGGATTGTTTCTAATGGAAGTGTGCAATTACAACAAGCTAAAATTGATGCGCTCGAGTTGCGAGTGGATGTGGTCATTATTTCCGAGGCTGTTGGAGCAAAAAAACCTGATGCTAAGCCATTTCTCGAAGCAATGCGGTTGCTCGAGGTCAGTGCTTCCGAAACTTGGTTTGTGGGCGACCATCCTGTCAATGATGTGCAAGGTGCTTTGGCTGTTGGCATGAAAACATTTTTTCTTAAGCGTGAGCAAACAGCCGAGGCTGTCGGTGCTGTGCGAATTGAAAACCTGCTCGAGTTGAGGTTGTATGTTCTTGATTCGTGAAGCAGTTTTATCCGATATTCCCTTTTTGGCTCGAGTTCATGTCCAAACTTGGCAGGAAACCTACACGAGTTTAATTCCAGATGATGTGCTATACAACATTATCACCGCCGAGTCTCGAGAATTTCAGTGGCAGCGGACTTTGGCTAATCCAAAGGTAAAGGTTTTTGTTGGTTTTGAAACGGACACGTTAATTGGTTTTTGTAGTTTGACCGTTCAAGGTTCAGAAGCTGAACTGTTCACGCTATATCTGCTCAAGGCTTTTCAGGGCTTGGGTTTTGGCAAGCAATTGTGGCTTACTGCGCTCGAGAACGCAAAGTCCCAAGGCGCAAAAACTTTATCGCTTTGGGTGCTTGAAGACAATCCAACTCGAGGTTTTTATGAACACATGGGCGGATACTTAGATGACACCCGCACTGAAAAAATTGGTTCGGCGGTCTTGCTCGAGGTTTCGTATTTGTTTAAGCTGTGAGCATGGATAAAATTAACTTGCAAGAAAAACTTGGGCTTTTTTCTGACCACTGGAATCCGCGTCTGATTGGACAAGTGAACGATACAGCCATCAAGCTCGTCAAGTTCCAAGGTGAATTTGTTTGGCACAGCCATGAACTCGAGGATGAGATGTTTTTGGTGATTTCAGGAAGTTTTGAAATGCACTTCCGAGATAAAATTGTGTCGCTCGAGACAGGCGAAACGATTATCGTACCGCGTGGTGTGGAACATAAACCGGTGGCATTAAATGAAGTCTCGGTGATGCTGATTGAACCGAGCAGCACTATAAACACTGGCGCGGTTCTCGAGGAACGCACCAGAAGTGTTCTCGAGCAGATTTAACGAGAAAGAGACCGAAAAGCAGTTTGCTTTTCGGTCTCCTCAGTACCCGTCTGGAATTGGGGATTCTAGTCCCACCACTCGGGTTTTTCGCGTTCTAAGATGTTCTCACCTTAGAGGCGATTGCAAACGCTAGGCGTTTACAGGGTTAGCCCCGACGGGCACCTCCACCAACTAATTTAATATGTAACAGCTGGATCACCTCCTTTTTGGTATGGAAGGAGTGTATCATAGATTGTGACCAGAAATGTAATGCAAACTGCTAACTCGAGCCTAAGCAATCCGACGTATGCGCCGCTTCTTTGTGTCGGGGATTTGAACTGGGACGTACTGGCAAAACCCGACCATATTCTCTTAAGTGGCGGCGATACAACTGGACGAGTCCAACTGGCCCATGGTGGCTCGAGTGCAAATGTGGCGGTCTGGGCGCGGCGGGTCGGAATGCCAACAGGTTTCTTGGGCAAAATCGGACGTGACCAATTTGGGCAGTTTGCCCTGGCGAAACTCGAGGAAGAACAGGTGCAGCCGCATATTGTTTGGTCAGACACCAATGCCACTGGGGTGGTGCTGGTGTTAATAGACTCGAGTGGGCAACGCAGTATGCTGACCAATCAAGGCGCAGATTTTTTTTTGATGCCCCATGAATTACCAAAAAATGTAATTGCCGCAGCCAAACATGTGCATATCACGGCTTGGAGCTTATTTACCGACCCACCCAGAGCGGCGGCGCTCGAGGCAGCCAGAATTGCCACCGATGCAGGGGCAAGTGTCAGTTTTGACCCCGGAAGTTATCAGATGATTCGGCAAATGGGACGCGAAGAGTTCAAACGTGCCACCAAAGCCCTGTCCATAGATATTATGTTCCCAAATCTCGAGGAGGGCAGGGCATTAACCGGCGCTCAAAGTCCCGAGGATGTGCTGCACATTCTGCGTGAAGAATACCCACAAACGTTGATGTGCTTAAAACTCGATAAGGACGGCGCGATGATTGCCGACTCGAGTGGGATTTTTAAGGTCGAAGCCACCAAGGACACAGTGATTGATGCGACTGGCGCAGGCGATAGTTTCTGCGGCGCATTCCTAGGGCATTATTTGCAATCTAAGGACGCTCGGGCAGCCTCAACATTAGCGGCACAAGTGGCGGGTTGGGTGGTCAGTGTTTTTGGGGCAAGACCAGAAACAGATGCGCGTCTCGAGGAACGGATTAAAGAATTTGGGTTTGAAAGTTAAAAAACCAATTCTGGTTGACAAAGTTTGGATGGAAATTCTTTGGTCTTCAGATTGTTGGAGTGATGAGATTGAGCGTAAGTATAGATACATGAATTTCGATGTTCCTGAAACCGTTCAACGATTTGCCGTAGAGGTTTTACGCCCTCATGTTCAATCTTTGGAGTACAAAGAGTTTCACAGACTCAAAGAATCTTTGCGATTTGCAATTCATTATTTTACCAAAGAAGAATGGATTTCATTTTTGTATTGTTTGCAGGATGCCATAGTTCCTGTTGGAAAAAACATCCGTGAATCCATAATCATCATCTGGATAGAAATTTTTGATGACGTTGATTTTCAAACTATCGAATTATCAATAGTTCGGAACATTTCTCTGAGAAAATTCAAATTATGCCGTCCTACAGGGCAGACAAGGGGGTCTGCCCCTACGAAACCTAAAGGTGTCACCGACGCAAAAAATTAAAATCATTCCGAACTATTGATTATCAAATTACATCCGAATTCAATAGCTTGTGATTGTTACCCTGATAAAACAAATGTAGGAACTTGTTTTTGGCAAGTTCCTACATAAATGATTTAGACTTTATTTCTCGAGTTTAACTTCAATGCTCTTTTCGTCTGGGAAGCGGACTTCTTTGGTAAATGGCTTAAAGCCTGTGGCTTCGACTTTCAGGGTATAGAAGCCGTTAGGGATTTTTGTCAGGCTGGCACGGCTGCCTTTTGCATCCACGGTTTGCAGCGTGGTTGTTCCCTCGAGCAAGGTCACTTTGGCTTCGGTTGCACCGACTAATTTAATCTCGAGTGGCGGGTTCTTGGCAGCTTCGTCGGCTTTGCGCTTGTCATCTTCGGCTTTGCGTTTGGCTTCGTCAGCCGCTTTTTGCTTGGCGGCTTCGGCGGCTTTGGCTTCGAGCTGCTTGCCTACACCTTTGTCGCCCGTGTAAAGGTTCTC
>JANNEE010000626.1:0-2405 GCA_031388325.1 Deinococcales bacterium | reverse complement strand
CAGCTTGTGCCAAAGACCAAGGAAAGTTTGAAGCAGTCAAAAAAATGCTTTATGACTCACAGCGCGAATGGTCAAAATTTAATTACCCAAATGCAGCAACTTAGTCAGCCAACCCAAGACCAGTGGTATCAAATTGCCGTGACGCTCGAGAACCAGTTAATCGGAGATTTGGCTTTTAAGCTCGAGGACCGCCAAGCTGAAATCGGTTTTAGTTTTGACCCTGCTTTTCAAGGAAAAGGTTACGCCACCGAAGCCGCTACCGCCCTGCTCGAGTTTGCCTTTATAACCTTAAAACTGCACCGAGTCCATGCGACCACCGACCCACGCAACACCAGTTCAATGCGTTTACTCGAGAAATTGGGATTTAGAAAAGAAGGACATCTACTCGAGAATTTTTGGTTTAAGGGCGCTTGGGTGGATGATGTTTTGTACGGCTTATTGGCAAGCGAATTGAACATCAGACTTGTGTTTTAAGTGCCAGACTCTTAACCTGTGGTTTATGTCATCTGAATCACACCGAGAAGCTGCCCAGAAACAAATCCGTGCCGCCATTCTGACCATCTCTGATACCCGCACACTCGAGACCGACTCAAGCGGGCAGTTTTTAGTAGATGCTCTACTCGAGTCTGGGCATTTGGTGGTGGCTCGAGGGCTGGTCAAAGACGACCCAGAAGCGATTCAAAACCAACTGGGGACTTGGTTAAGCGCTAAAGAAGCCCAAATTATTTTCACTACTGGCGGCACTGGAATCACCAAGCGTGATAACACCATTCCGATTATCGAAGGTTTACTCGAGAAACCTATGCCGGGCTTTGGTGAATTATTTAGGATGCTCTCGTACCAAGAAGTTGGCGCAGCCGCAATGTTATCTAGGGCAACTGGCGGACTGGCACACGGCGGTCACTGCCTGATTTTTGCCATGCCGGGGTCGTTAAACGCTGTGAAAACGGCTTGGAAAGGTATTTTTGCCAAGGAATTAGCGCACCTTGTTTTTGAAGTGGTACGCTAAACCCATGAAAATTCTAGTGACTGGCGCTGGTGGGTACATTGGTTCGGTAGCAAGCGAGTTACTGCTCAGAGCTGGCTTTGATTTGGTCTGCTTGGAAAATTTTGTGCGCGGCTACCGCGCTCCACTCGAGTTGCTGCAAAATCGGTATGGTGAAAAGCGCTTGATTCTCGAGGAAGCTGACCTTGCCACCTCAGACTTAAATACGATTTTTACCCGTCATCAAATTACGGCAGTCATGCACTTTGCAGCGCTCTTAAACGTTGGCGAAAGTATGCACCAGCCTGTTGAGTATTTTAGCAACAACATCGTTGGTACACAACGTCTCATCGAAGCCATGCACCACGCCAAGGTGCGCCAATTGGTATTCTCGAGCAGTTGCACTGTCTATGGCAATGCCCAGTATTTGCCGCTTGACGAAGCGCACCCAGTCGTTCAACCCGAAAGTGTCTACGGCGCAAGTAAAAAAATCTGTGAAGATATGCTGGCGTGGTACAGCAAACTGGGTATTCTCGAGTATGTGGCATTGCGTTACTTTAATGTCTGTGGTGCAACCGATGATGGACAAATAGGCGATTCTAAACGCCCAAGTTTTCATTTGATGCAAAACGCCGTGCTGGGCGCGATGGGCTTGCGTGATTTTACGTTTAATTATGCGACCGTAGACACACCAGACGGCAGCCCAATAAGGGATTATGTGAATGTCGTGGATTTAGGTGAAGCCCATGTAGCAGCGCTTCAATTTTTACAGCGAGAAAAACGTACTGAGATTTTTAATCTTGGCACTGGCACGGGCAACAGCGTCCTCGAGATTGTCAATATGGTCAAACAAGTGACTGGTAAGGACTTTTCTGTTGCACCAGACCCAAACCGTCGGACTGGCGAAGCTGACCGAATGGTTGCCGATTACCGCAAAGCCGAGAAACTACTGGGTTGGACACCTAAGCGTAGCCTCGAGCAGAGTGTGCAAAGTTTAATCAGTTGGTATTCGAGCCACCCCAAAGGCTGGGAGCGGTAGTGCAGCAATATCATGATTTTTTACGGCATATTCTCAAGCATGGAACAGACAAAGCTGACCGCACTGGCACGGGTACAAAAAGTGTTTTTGGGTATCAGATGCGTTTTGACCTCGCAAAAGGTTTTCCGCTTGTGACCACCAAAAAAGTTCATTGGAAAAGCGTGGTTGGCGAATTGCTGTGGTTTTTAACGGGCGACACCAACAACAATACGCTCGAGCAAAAGGGCATTAGCATCTGGCGTGAATGGGCAAGGGCGGATGGTTCGCTTGGACCGATTTATGGGCATCAATGGCGCTCGTGGACTGCCAAAAATGGAGCAACAATAGACCAAATAAGCTGGTTGCTCGAGGAAATCAAAAAGAACCCCGACTCGAGACGAC
>JANNEE010000608.1:0-12615 GCA_031388325.1 Deinococcales bacterium | reverse complement strand
GTGCCGTGTGCGCCAGGTCCCCAAGTGCTGATGCTGTCTTTGAACATCACGGCGCTGATTGGATAGCCGGAAGCCAAGCCTTTTGCCAGTACCACAATGTCTGGTTTTACATTGTCGGCTTCGCAAGCCAAAAATTGCCCTGTACGCCCAACACCAGTCTGGACTTCATCGGCGACCAACAAAATTCCGTGCTTATCGCAAACCTCACGCAATTGGCGCATAAAACCGACAGGTGGCACAATATAGCCACCTTCGCCTTGGATGGGTTCAACAAAAATCGCGGCGACTTCTTCGGCTGGGGTGGTGTGCTTAAATAAATACTCGAGATGCTCAAGTACCATGTCCGCAGTGCGTGGGTATTTGTACGGCTGTGGATACGGGGCGTGAAATACACCGGGGACAAGATTGCCAAAGCCTTTGCGGTACTTAGAAACACTGGCGGTTAGGCTCAGTGCGCCCATGCTGCGCCCGTGGAAACTGCCCGTAAACGCAATAAAGTAAGGGCGTTTGGTGTGATACCGCGCCAGCTTCATGGCGGCTTCAATGCCTTCTGTACCGCTATTGCCAAAAAAGACACGGTAATCCTCGCCAACGTGTTTTTTCAGGCGTTCGGCAAGTTCAATTTGGGGTTCGGTCGCAAAGACTGCAAAGCACAAATGCTGCACTTTGGCGGCTTGTTCTTGGACGGCTTTGACCACCGCAGGATGAGCGTAACCCGTGGTATTAACGGCGATTCCAGCCATCATGTCTAAAAATCTATTGCCGTCCACATCGGTTAGCCAGCAGCCCTGTCCGTGTGAAATGACCATTGGAAAAGAAACTGCATTGGAGGTGCTTAAAGAATTTGCATAGCGCTCGAGGAACGCTTTTGATTTGGTAAAGTCCATGTTGTGACCGCCTTTATTGACTCGAGAAAACTCGAGTACAGAAATTAGAAACGAAGCCGTCAGCAGCAAATGGCGGGTCAATTGAACCGCTTGTGCCACTGAAACCCGCGCCTAATCGTGACGATCTCATGCACAAATTGTACTCGAGAAAAACTCAAAAAGTAACCCCTTAGCGGCTGACTAAGGTTCTCACGGCTCGAGTCTGATTATTGGTGTTGGCAATAGGATATTGGGGGTTGGCTTGTTGGTCGTCTGGGCGCACAAATACCCTCGAGTCTACTTCTATCGGCATTGGTGGACGCATTTTTTCACGCATTGGTTTGGCTGGAATACCATAAGCGATGGTGTGCGGTTCGATGTCTTTAGTGACAACACTCATTGTGCCGACAATCGCATCATCTGAAATCGTGCTGCCTGCTAAAATAGTCGAATGATAAGTGATTCTTGCCCCAGCCCCGATGGTGGTGTGCTTCAAGGTGACATCGGCACTCTCGAGTGGGCTGTGGGTGTGGCTGTAAATGTTGGCGTAGTCAGAAATAGAAACATGATTGTGCAGCGTCACGCCGCCAATATCGTCTATAAAAACATTGCGATGAATCACCACGTCGTTAGCGACACTAAGGTTGTAACCAACACTAAATTGCACCCCGGGGAAGATTTTGACATTCTGTCCGCAGTGCTTAAAAATATGTTGGGCAAGCACACGCCTGAAAGCGATGCCAAATGCCATATTCTGGGCGGCTGGGCTTAAATCAAAGTTGTACCAAAGCCATAAAAGCGGTTTGACCTTGGCAAATTTTTGCAAGTCTAGCGTCTGGTAATGCTCAGCTTCGAGCAGCACATTGTTGGGGTCAAGGTTTAATGCCACCCAAGGCAGACGTGTCTCGAGGTCGGTGTAGCATGTACCGTACATAAATTCGGCAAGCAGTTCACGACATAACTTGGCGCGGTCTGTATTTGCATTCTCTAGTTTTGCAGTTAAATCCTGCAAATAAGTATCAAATGCCGCAGTTGCGTTTTGGGGGATGTGTCGGGTCTCGAGCCAAGCCATGAGGGGTAGTGTATGTAATTCTTGGTTAAATTCGAGTATTGGCGATAACTCAAGTCTCGAGGATTAGCGGTCACGCCGCTTACGGCATTAAAATCACCCCGTCTGGGAGGAGCAAACGGGGTGAAAGAGGAGGAGGTAGTATTTAAGTACATCCCCGAAATGTTTTAGAGTTTTGTTCCTAAAACATTTCCGACTAAAAGGAGTAAGGGCAGCGTATCTCACGCTGGAATGACGGAATTGCCGCTTTTTGAAAATTCCAAAATGAAAGCGTGAGATACTTAATTGGTAATGCGGCGTTGTTCAAATTGCCGTAAGGATTTTACTTTTTTCATTGGACGCGGGGCAAATAAGGCTTTTAACTGACTGATGAGGCTGGCTTCTTGACGTAAAGTTTCAAGGCGTTCGCTTTGGATTTGGATGTAAAGTTCGGTGTTCATGGGGTTCTCCTAGAATTATCTCGAGTGCGGCGGGTTGAGGCTTGAAATTGGTTTCAAACTCGCCTCCTTTGCTGTTGGTATTCTCTTCTTTATTTGTCAGGTCAGCATCTGGCAAAAGACGTAGACCAGTCCTTGTACAAATGGCTTAGACTGCAATCATGACCATCAGTGCAATTGTTCTCGGCGGTGGCAACCCCAACGACCCTCTGGCGCTCAAAGCGGGGGTGGCTGTCAAAAGTCTAATCCCGATTGGACATCAGGTGATGGCGGCTTATGTGCTGCAAGCGCTTCGGGCTGGAGGGGTACAAAAGATTGTTTATGTTGGTCCAAGTGTGCCTGAACTCGAGCCATTTATTGATACCCATGTTGCTGCCAAAGGCACAATGCTCGAGAACTTGCAAGCTGGGCTTGAACCGCTTAAGTCCGAGTCTCGAGTGCTGATTTCGACGGCTGATATTCCACTTCTTAGTCAAGCCGCGGTGCAGGACATTTTGCAAAAAGACGCTGGTGTTGGCTTGGTCTATCCTGTGGTGTCTAAAGTCGCAGCTGAACGGGCTTTCCCCGGAGGTAAACGCACCTATGCCCGTTTAAGGGAGGGGACTTTTACAGGTGGGAATTTATTTTTACTCGAGCCACACTTGATAGATGCCTTTTTGCCACGGCTTGAATATGTTCTTAGACACCGCAAAAATGTGATTCGATTGGCGGGTATGTTTGGTATTGGGGCGCTGCTGAAACTACTGATTGGGCAACTTCGTAAAACCGAACTTGAAAATACCGTCTCGAGAATTCTAGGTGTACCTGCTCAAGCCTTGATGACCGAGTATGCAGAAATTGGCTTTGATGTGGACAAACCAGATGACTTAGCTGTTGTTCTAAAACATTTAGGCTTTAACTAAAATTATCCACCCAAAGGCGCTTGGCTGCGTCTAAGCCAAGAATATGGGTGTCCGACTCGAGTTTAAGCGTGATTGTGCCAGCCGCCAAGTTGACTTCAAGCACTTTTAATTCTGCACCCGGAATCAAACCCAGTTGAACCACCAAGCGCAAAAAATCAGGGTCGGTTTCGCTGATTCGACCAATCCGAGCCGCTTCACCAACTGTCACATCCGATAAGGCTCGGGTGGCATATGGCGGTAAGCTACCATCTAAGCGCGGAATCGGAGAACCATGTGGGTCGTGGGTGGGATTGCCCAAGACCGCATTAATTCGGGCTTCAAAGTCCTCAGAAATATGATGCTCGAGTTTTTCGGCTTCATCATGAACATCTTCCAGGGCGTAGCCAAGGGCTTGATGCAAATAGGTCTCGAGTAAACGATGATGGCGAATTAGTTCCAGTGCAATTTTGCGTCCAGCATCGGTCAGGGTCGCGCCTTGGTACGGTGCATGGGTGACAAGTGCCATTTCGGTTAATTTTTTAAGCATTTGGGTCACACTGGCAGGCGCAACCCCAAGGTGGTCAGCCAGAACTTGGGTACTGACCTTACCTGCCTGCTCGAAAGTATGAAGTGCTTTCAAGTAATCTTCGGCTTGGGATGTCAGTTTCTCGCGCATATAAACGAGGATAGCCTAAAAAGATGAGTGGGTCAAAACTTGTGCCGCTTGGAAACGAATACATGCTTAATCCCATATTTAATTTTTATGGTTTGTTTTTACTGTCAATTTGAAAAGCAATATTTCCTCGAGCCAAGCAAGGTAATGGCAAAATCATCACGACCTTGTTTCTCGAGGTTAAATACTGGTAAACGCCATAAATCTACCCATATGGAGTTTTATTCGGCAATCACTTCAATTTCGACCAAACAAGACTTTGGCAATTCACGCACTGCAATGGTGGTACGGGCAGGGTACGGGGCAACAAATTTAGTGCCGTAAACTGCGTTCATCGCGCCAAAATTTGCCATATCCGATAAATAAACATTGCACTTAAAAACATCATCTAAGGTTTTATCTGTCGCAGCAAGTACCGCTTTGATGTTCTTAAAAACTTGTTCGGTTTGTTCGGTTATTCCACCTGCCACAAGTTCGCCCGTAGCGGGGTCTATCGGTGTTTGACCAGAGCAGTAAATAAACCCGAGTTTGGTACGAACCCCTTGGGAATACGGTCCGATGGCGGCTGGGGCGTTAGCGGAAGCAAAAATATCTCTTGGCATGGGTGAATCCTCCAAAAACAGTCTATCAGGGTTTTGGTCACTCAAGGAGAATTAGGTATCTCACGCTTTCATTTTAGAATTTCCAGGAAAACGTCAATTCTGTCATTCTTGACCCTTAAAGCAGCACCTGACGGGCTTGGGTCGCTTCCAGCGTGAGATACGCTTTCCTTATTCCTGTTCTTGACCACATACGCGCACCTTCGGGCGTGGTCGCTTAGTCGCAAAATGTTTTAGGAAAAACACCTAAAACATTTCGGGGAGGTACTTAAGTGCTATTCCCGTTGTGATTTTTGATAACCACAATCAAACCAGAAAGTAGCGTGAGGAAAGCAATTAAACCAATTGCCCACTGAAACCCAAGCGCATCGGCGATAGTACCTGCCAGTAATGCCCCGACTGCATAGCCCATGTCACGCCAAAACCTGTAAACACCCAAGGCTCTGGCTCGCCAAGACAATTGGCTAGTGTCGCTGACCACAGCAATTAAAGTGGGGTAAACCATGGCTGTTCCAGAACCTAATAAAATCGTGGCAATCAGCCAAATGGTCATTCCAGAACCAAGGATTATTAAGCCAAGTCCAGCCGCTTGGACAGCCATTCCCCAAGCAATCAAGGTTTGCCGATTCAGGCGGTCAGCCAATGCGCCCATTGGTATTTGCAGTACACTCCAAACCAAGGGGTAAACCAGTTTTAATAAGCCGATATTCTCGAGTGATACACCTTGACGGATAAAGTACAATGGGAAAATCCCCCAAGACAGGGCATCGTTTAAGTTATTGACCAGACCTGCTTGACAAGCTGCAAATAAGCGTGGTGTTTGCCATGAGGTACGCATAAAAATTTGTCGAAAAGACAAGTTTTCTTGTGGCAGTTGGTGGTTTTGTTGCTCGAGCAGCACATGCCCTCGAGTATCCCGAATTAAAAAGCCCGAAAGGAACAAACCAATCACGGCATACACAACCCCCGGAATAAAAGGAATTGGGCGTAAGCCGTAGGTACTGGCAAGGAATCCAGTTAGCCAAGCAGTCAGACCAACCGCTAAGTAGCCTGCAAATTCGTTTAGTCCAACCGCAAAACCACGGTTTTTTGCGCCAACTAAATCTATTTTCATCATCACGGCTGCCGACCAAGTAAAACCTTGATTGATTCCAAGTAAAATATTGGCAACCAGAATCCAATTCCAGTTGGTACTGAACATTAAAATAAATGGGACTGGAAGTCCAAAAAACCAGCCAAAGACCAAAAGT
Organism: Deinococcales bacterium; assembly: GCA_031388325.1. Taxonomy (GTDB): domain Bacteria; phylum Deinococcota; class Deinococci; order Deinococcales; family JAAFIG01; genus JAAFIG01. Next base: position 6,840 of record JANNEE010000608.1, on the reverse strand, counting down.
GCTTTGCGTCCAAAACGGTCTGCTAAAACACCACTGATGAGGTTGACCAAGGCTTTTGTTAAACCAAAACTGACAATAAAACCAACAATCACCGTATTTGAAGTAAAACCAAATTCTTCTGAGGCAATTAAAGGCAAAACCGTCCGTTCAAGACCAATCATCCCACCAACCATGGCGTTGACCAGCATCAGCAGTCCAAATTGTGCGGCATTTTCACGTAAGCCCAATTGGATTTTCATAAGCCCAGATTAGAAGCACGAATCTGTTCAAAACCTTCGGGGCGGGGCGGAATATCTTGGAGCATCAGGGCGATAAATTCGGTTTCGGTTTGGATCGCAAAGGCTTTATTGTAACGCCGTTCAAAACCAATCGTACTCGAGGGCTTACCCGATAAACGCCGTCCGCAAACCGAGCCACTAAACGCTCCAGGGTAAATCTCGAGGTAGTCGGGCAGGGTTTTTAGGCGTTGTAGCGTCTGATACAAGGCTCGAGCGCCATCTTCGGCGCTGCTGGCAAGTTCGGTGCGTCCTAAATCACCGACCATACAGGTGTGACCTGTTAAAACCATCCAAGGCTCGGTGGCTCGAATTTTATCTGTCACCAAAATACTTAAGTGTTCTGGGGTATGACCGGGGGTGTGCCATAATTCAAGCACAACATTGCCTAATAACAGTTGCTGACTGTCTCGAGCCGCATAAAATGGATAGCTGGCTTGAACACTTTGGTGCAGCACATATTGGGCTTGGGTTACTTGGCAAAGTTCTTTAGCACCAGATAAGTGATCGGCATGAACATGAGTGTCTATGACATATAAAATCCGTAAGCCAAGCCGAGCCGCATCTTCTAAGTAGGGGCGGATGTCGCCGATTGGGTCTATGACTGCGCCACTGGTCTGACCACCGCAACCGAGTAAGTACGAAGCAGCAATTGCAGGCGAATCGTGTAAATACTGACGAAAAATCATGCGCCCACTCCTTTTTGCACAGGATAACCAGCCATTTGCCAGTCGGGTAATCCGAATGCCAATCTTCGGGCTTGAAAACCATGTGAGCGCAGCAATGCCACCGCTTCATCGGCAAAAACACAAAACGGTCCGCGACAATACGCCACGATTTCAAAGGCTTTAGGCAGAATCTCAAGCCGCATCTCGAGTTCTATGATTGGCATTGAAATCGCTTTGGGGATGTGTCCAGCCACATATTCATTCATTGGACGAACATCGAGCAGGACAATATCTTCTAGCAGTTGCAATTCCTTGAGTTCAATCGCTTGGTCATCGCGTTTAAGGCTGGCGACCAAGTGTTCAACCTCGGCTATTTGTTTTTGGGCAAGGTCGCGCAGCGATTGCCAGAGCAGAAATGCGCCATCGGCTAATTGATAAAAAATAAACGTTCCTTCACGGCGAGATTGAAGTAAACCCGCCTTGTGTAGCACTTGCAGATGCTGACTGGCGTTTGCCACCGAAAGGTCGGTTTCTCGAGCCAACATTTCTACACTGCGTTCGGCTTGCCCAAGCAATTCAAGCAGTTCTAAACGATGATTATTGGCTAGGGCTTTACCAATTCGAGCAAATTGGCTGTACAACTTGTCTTTGAACTGGCGTTTTTGTGAATGTTTCATATTCAAATACTCTATTGAATAATTGAATAAATGTCAAGTGACTGAATAGGCTGTATTTTGGCTTTGCTAATGGTGTTTTAATGCTTGAACTGAAAAAACTGGCATTCGTCTTAAACTTCGAGTTTCACGGTCATAAAAAAACTCGAGGCGATAGAATCTCGCCTCGAGTTTAAGAATTACTTGGAGATTTTTTCAAAGCGAATTTGGTTTTGGGCGTTACGCACGTAGCCTTTAACAATTTTATTGAGGGTCACAGAAACGGTCGGTTGGTACAAAACCGCAAAAGGACCATCTTCGAGTTGCAGTTCGGTCAGTTGCTTGTACAACGCGGCACGCTTGGCTGGGTTTGGCTCGAGGGCTGCTTGTTGGGCGAGTTTACCAGCCGTTGGATTATTCCAAGAATTGCGCCAAGCAAGGCTTTTTGCTGCAAAATCAGACATTGGTGTGGCGTTGCCGTCCGGATCTGGAAAATCCGGCGACCAATCCACTAAAACCATATTGGCTTTCTGGGCGCGGTAAAGCGGATAGAGTTCCGAATCCACCAGTTGTTTGATGTTGACTTTAAGGCTGATTTTAGCCAAGTCCGACTGAATTTTAGCGGCTAAATCGGCACAAGGAACACCCGCCAAACAAGCGCCTTGGGGGGTCAGCATATCCACTTCAAAACCACTTTCTTTACCGGCAGCTTTCAGTAATCCTTTGGCTTTCTCGAGGTCAAGATTGTACGGTGTGGCAGGATTAAAACCAAATAAGCCGGCTGGGATGATGGTTTGGACTTTACGGGCGTTGCCTCCCGCCAGGCTTTTGATAATTCCGTCTTGGTCAAGCGCATAACGCACCGCTTGGCGTACCCTTGCATCCTTAAATGGGCTGGTTTCGCTTGCGCTCATCCCGATGTATTGCAAGTTTAAGCTATCGGCTTTGTAGACATTAAATTTAGCGTCGGTTACTTTTTGTTTAATCATATCGGGGGTTAGATTATCGGCAATATCAATTTCTTCGCTCTCGAGAGCAATTTTTTGGGTATTGGCTTCTTTCATTTCACGCAAAATCACACGCGATAATTTAGGCATCAGTCTCGAGTTTTTATTGGCATCCAAGACCACGCTTTGGTTTTGATCCCAACGGTTGAGCGTAAACGGTCCTGAACCTGCCGAATTGCGTTTTAACCAAGCTGCCCCGTAATCGTTATTCTCAACCTTGGTTTTTACCATTTCGCTGTCTATAATTGCCCCGATGTTAAAGGTTAGTAAATTTAGAAACGCGGCTGGGCTGGCGGTTTTTGGCAAGGTCACTTCGACCGTGCTTTTGTTAAGCGCTTTGGTACTGCCGACTTTCATATTGGCAACACTGGTGAATAAAAACGAACCGGGTCCTTTTAAGGCAATCGCTCGGTCAAAGCTGTAAACCACATCTTGGGCAGTCACTGGGTTGCCCGAAGCAAATTTTTGAGTCCGCAAATTAAAGGTGACTTTCCAAGCATCACCCATGTCCTTTGTGACCCAACGCACCGCAATACTTGGTTTTAAGGTGCTTAAATCTGTGCCTTCAAATTTGACCAGTGTTTCGTACAAATTGTTGGTCACAAGGCTACCAGCATATTCGTAACTCATACCGGGGTCTATGGTGATTAAGCCCGAGAAATCACCGCCATAAATCAGGGTACTCGAGCGTGAATTCTGGGCAGTTACACCAGCCAGTAAGCCCAGACCGAGCAGCGCGGCGGCTGCACCTAAACGTTTTTTCATAGTTCTCCTTGTATCTCGAGGACGATCAACCACAACAGCCTGTCGGCGGACGCTTATCTTGCATCTAGCAATTTATCTTGCTAGATTAGCCTAGCAGTTTGCAATTTATTTTGCAAGTTTTGACCACAAAAGCCATTAGAATACCTTTCTCGAGGTCAACCCATGAATTTGCGCGAACGCATAGACCACAACACCGCCGACTTTTCACCGTCCGACACACAAATCGCTGGCTATTTACTGGCAAACCTTGACCAAGCCCCGCTACTGACTGGCGCAGAACTGGCTGCCCAACTTGAACTTAGCGCCTCGAGCATCACACGATTTGCCCAACGCCTCGGCTTTGAAGGCTACCCAGACTTACGCCGCGACTTACGCCGTGCCTTGCGTGAGCAACAAGCCCCAAGTGTGCCAGAAAGCAAAGAAGGACTGTTCGCCGAATACTGGACACGTGAAAAACAGAACTTAGAAGAACTCAGCCGCACCTCAGATAACCTGCTCGAGGCTGTCTGTGAAACCCTAGCTAGCGCCAAACAAATTTGGATTTTGGGGTCACGCTCTAACTTTGGACACGCCGTACTGACCCATCAACTCTTGTCTGGAGTCCGAAATGGGGTGCATCTGCTCGAGCCAAATGCCATCATCAGCCCAGAAGCCCTGCTCGAGACCAGCCCCCAAGACGCACTCCTTATCTTTGCCACCCGCCGCTACGCCCGAGCCACCACTCAGATTGCCACAACCCTAAAGAGTAGAGGTGCAAAACTTATTCTAATTACTGACAACGGTAACTCCCCACTTGTCCCATATGCCAACCATGTGATTCGCGTTCCTAGCCAAGCCATTCAACAATACGGCGCGACTGGTTTAATCTCGAGCCTCGCGCATTTACTAATTATTGGCACAGCCCAACGCACCGACCCAACCCGCCGACAAGAACTCGAAGCATTACTCGAAGACTTTGATGTATTTGAATAGCGAGGGATGTATTTGAATAGCGAGGAAGGAGACCTATGAAACTCGAGCAAGTAGAAATTCGTATTGTAAATTTGCCATTACTTCATCCTTTTGAATTTTCCAATGCGGTGATTACCAATAAAATTTTCCCACTTTTAAGGCTTCGGGCAGACGGTATCGAAGGGTACGCCGAAGGGGTGATGGATGCCACCCCCGAATACCGCGAGGAAACAATCGTTGGTGCAGTTGGTTTTCTGCGTGATACACTGCTGCCGCAGGTTCTGGGGCGTGAATTTGCCAATCCACAAGCCTTATCTGACGAAATGCGAATTTGGCGTGGCAATCGCATGGCTTTTGCGATGCTTGAAATGGCATTCTGGGATTGCTGGGCAAAGTCTTTACAATTACCACTCTGGACTTTACTCGGTGGACAAAAACGCAGTGTTGAAGTCGGCGTGAGCCTTGGCATTGGCAGTATTGCCAAAACCTTAGAACAAACAAGTGCCGCCCTCGAGCAGGGCTACAAACGGATTAAACTCAAAATCAAACCAAACCATGACTTAGCCGTGGTCAAAGCCGTCCGCCAAGCCTTCCCCGAAGCTCACCTAACCGTGGATGCCAACAGTGCTTATACCCTCGGAGACTTAAATACGCTACGCCAACTCGACCAGTACAAGCTTGATTATCTCGAGCAACCTCTGGCATTTGATGATTTATTTGACCATCAGCAAATCCAAAAAGAATTACAAACCCCCATCTGCTTAGACGAAAGTATTCTCTCGGCTGGGGACAGTCGCAAAGCCTTGCAAATCGGGGCGGCGCGAGTGATTAACATTAAAGTCGGACGGGTTGGTGGGCATCTCGAGGCACGGCGGGTTCATGATGTCGCGGCTTCATTTGGAGCGCCAGTCTGGTGTGGTGGAATGCACGAAAGCGGGATTGGCAGAGCGCACAACATTCATCTTTCGACCCTGCCAAATTATACAAAACCGGGTGATACCTCGAGTGCCAGTCGGTACTTCCAAGCCGACATCACCAACGAAGCCCTCGAAGCAAAAAACGGTTTTATGCCCGTTCCAGAAGGCTTCGGCATCGGCGTGAGCTTAAATATGAAACGGCTCGAGCAGGTCAGCAGTCACATAGAAATCATCAAAGCAACCTAACACGCATCGGATGGTTAGGTGCATACTCGATTAAATCCCATAAGTTGCCGTATAAATCCTTAAAGACTGCCACTGTGCCGTACTCGAGGGTTTTGGGTTGACGAATAAACTCGATACCTTCCTTGAGCATGGTTTGGTAATCACGCCCAAAATCATCGGTTGCCAAAAACAAAAATACCCGACCACCCGCTTGATTGCCAATAAAGGCTTCTTGTTCGGGTTCGGATGCCTTTGCCAGTAAAATCGTTGCCCCACTCGAGTTGGCAGGGGCAACCACCACCCAGCGTTTATCTTGCTCTGGCTGGTATGAGTCCTCGAGCAGTCTAAAACCCAGTTTTTGGGTGTAAAACGCAATCGCCTCGTCGTAATCACGTACCACAAGGGCAATATGGGCAAGGGCTTGTTTCATAGATTATACTACCCCGAAATGAAACCATTATCCGTTGCCACCACCAAACTCAAAGCCTCGAGTACCGTTGCAGTAACGGCTCGAGCCATGGAATTAAAACGGGCTGGTGTAGACATTATTTCGATGTCGGTCGGCGAACCCGATTTTGATACCCCCGAACACATTAAAGACGCAGCAAGGGAAGCCTTAAAATTGGGTAAAACCAAGTACACCCCAAGTCTTGGTGTACCAGAACTGCGCGAAGCGATTGCGGCTAAGTTTAAGCGCGAGAATAACCTCGAGTATGGGATTAATCAGATTCAAGTCACGGGTGGCGGTAAACAAGCCCTCTATAATGCCTGTTTTGCCCTGATTAACCCTGGTGACGAAGTGATTATTCCAGCCCCCTTCTGGGTCACATACCCCGAGCAAGTCCAGATGTTTGGCGGTGTTCCAGTTTTTGTGGATACTGATGCGGGCAACGGCTATCAGTTAGACTTAGATGGACTCGAGAAAGCCGTAACTGCACGAACTAAAATGATTATTCTCAATAGCCCAAGTAATCCGTCGGGTGTGGTTTATTCCGATGCGACCATCGCGGGGATTATGAAATTGGCAGAAAAGCACGACCTTTGGGTGATGACCGATGAAATGTACGAACACATCACGTACACAGGCGGGTTGCCCATCAGTGCGGCAACATTCAACCCTGAGCGGGTGATTACGATTAACGGCGCGAGTAAAGCCTACAGCATGACGGGATGGCGGATTGGTTTTGCGGCTGCGCCAGCCCACGTGATTAAAGCCATGGACGCGATTCAAGGGCAGACCACCAGCAGTGCTAATAGCATCGCGCAATGGGCAACGATTGCTGCCTTAAACGACCGCAAAGCCTATATTGAGAGTGCCAGAGCCGCGTTTCTCGAACGCCGCAAGGCAATTGTGGCTGGCTTAAACGCGATTGGTTGCC
>JANNEE010000604.1:0-7451 GCA_031388325.1 Deinococcales bacterium | reverse complement strand
TTCTCCTGTAAATTCAAAATGAATCGTGCTGAATTGGGTTTTTCTTGAAAACCATACTTGGCATAAAAGCCGCGCTGATACGAAATTCGGTTGCGCCAATTGCTCAAGGCTAACCGAGAACACCCTCGAGATTTTGCTTCTTGTCTGACGGTGCTTAGTAATGCCGAACCAAGACCTTGACCCGTGCTGCTGGCATGGACAAATAAATCACCGATGTAGCCTTCCGATTGCGTCATCAGTGGGTAAAACCAATGCACCACAACAAAACCAAGTACCTGATTTTCAATAACTGCAACCAACACAGTGCGGTCAGCTAGATGTTCTAAGCTATTGTGTACTCGAGTCAGCAAAACCTCTAAAGCAATTTGGCGATAATTTAGATGCTCCTCGAGACTATGTAGAATCTCGGCAATGGCTCGAGCATCGCCACGTTGGGCGGGGCGGATTGTCATGGTTTGTCCTCGGAAAGACTGTGCGCTTGAATCCACTCAAAACGTTCACGCTCGAGTTCTGCTTGCAATTCTTGTTCGGTTGGCAAATGTGTTTGATACCGTGCCGCAAAAACTTGTTGTTCGTGTTTTCGTAATGCGTACCGTGCAGTGGTACTTTTAACATCAGTGCAGAGAATTAAACCAATTGGTGGATTCTCCCCTTCGCGCATTTCATGGGTTTCGTAAAACCCTGTATAAGCCAGCATTTGTCCAACGTCGGCTGGCGTTAATTTACCTACTTTTAAGTCGATCAGCACAAAACAACGCAAAGTACGATGATAAAAAACCAAGTCCACATAATGATGTTCGTTTTCTACCGAAATTCTTTTTTGCTGAGCCACAAAAAAGAAATCGCGTCCTAACTCGAGCAGAAAGGACTGTAGTTTTTGCAGTAAAGCTGCTTCTAAATCAGATTCTTGCCAAGTGCCACGTTCAGGTAAACCAGTGAACTCGAGAACAAAAGGGTCGCGCAGTAAATCTGTGGGTTCAAAAGCACTTGTGCCGGAATTGGCTAGTCGTAACAATCCAGCTTTGTCTCTGGATTTTGCGTAGCGCTCAAATAGCAAACTATGAATTTGCCGGTCAAGTTCTCGGGTACTCCAACGCGCCAAAATACTTTCTTGCTCATAAAAAGCTCGAGCTTCAGCGTTTTGCACTTTAATCAACATCCGATAATGTGTCCAGCTTAATTCGTGACGCACTGCGTCACGAATCGGATAAGTTAAGTAAAAACCACGTATATAACGCAAATTCGATTCATCAAAGCCGCGACCAAATTCAGCACTCAGTTGCACCGAAATGGTTTTTAGAAGGTATGCGCCGTACTCGGCTCGAGTCGCACCGCGCTGCTCTTCTTCAACAATTTCACGCCCAATTTCCCAGTATGCCCAAATCATTTGCAGATTAACAACTTGTAAAACAGAGGCTCGAGCCGAACTTAGAATCAATCGAATGCGCTCAAGTGCAGTATGTAGACTCGAGTCTTTTTCAGTGATTTGTACATTTTTCTTTGGCATCGGTTCACCTCGAGTTTATTCATGTATTTCAAACGGTTTTCCTGCCTTGAGCGCCCTTACTCGAGCGCTCCACGAAACTGCTTTAAGACCCGCAAATCGTTTTGAAAAAAGTAACGAATATCTGGTACGCCATACTTAATCATCGCCACCCGCTCGATGCCCAAGCCAAAAGCAAAGCCGCGTTGCCCAGCGTAAACCTCGTCACCTCGTAACTTGCAGACTTCTTCAAAGACCCGAGGATGCACCATGCCACTGCCGCCTAACTCGAGCCATTTAGATTGCCCAGAACGTTTGTTCTCCCAGTAAACCGCAAAGTCGGCACTTGGCTCTGTAAATGGGTAGTAACTGGGCTGAAAGCGCACTTTGCTGGTTTCGCCAAATAACCCCTTTGCCATTTCCTCGAGTGTGCCTTTAAGGTCAGACATCGTAATATTCTTGCCGACCGCCAGCCCCTCGAGTTGATGAAACATCGCTTCATGGGTGGCATCTACAGCTTCAAAGCGGTAGGTTTTGCCGGGGACAACAATCCGAAATGGTGGCTCGAAGGCTTGCATGAACCGAGCCTGCATTGGGCTGGTGTGGGTGCGTAAAACCCGACCATCAGTCAGCCAGAAGGTATCCCATAAATCTCTTGCTGGATGCCAACTAGGGATGTTCAGGGCATCGAAATTGTACAACTCGGTTTCGACTTCGGGTCCTTGTACCACCTGATAGCCTAAGCCTTTGTAAATGTTGCAGAGGTCGTCAATAATGCGGGTCAGTAAATGAAAGCCACCAGTTTGAAAAGCCATTCCGGGCAGGGTTACATCCAGACTTTCGCCAGCCAGTTTTGCCTCGAGCGCCGCGTTTTTAAGGCTCGCTTCTTTACCTTCAAATAACGCCTCGAGTTCGGTTTTAATCATATTCAGGGCTGCACCACGTATTTTTCGGTCATCGGGCGTGAGGTTGCCTAATGTTTTTAATTCGGCGGTCAGTAAGCCTTTTTTGCCAAGGTACTTGACTTTAATTTCTTGTAATTCTGGGAGGCTCGAAGTAGGGGCAATCTCGAGGGTTGCTTGGTTAATCATATTTTTCTCCTTAGATAATAAAAAACTTCGGCATATGCCGAAGTCAGAGCGTAGAAACAACAACAGTTTCTACGCCAATCTTGTAAATAGCGAAAGTGTAACGTCCATGGGTTTATGTTATCGGGCATTGTTGCTCGAGTCAAGAGTGAATCCATGTTGCCGAAACCTAGGGTAAACTGTTGCCTATGAAAATCATTTTGGATTGCGACCCTGGGCATGATGATGCCTTGGCAATCATGTTGGCACTGTCCAGCCCCGAACTCGAGGTGCTGGGAATTACCGTCACCTATGGCAATGTCGGTTTAGAAAACACACTTCGTAATGCCCTAAAAATTCGGGAATTGTGTGCTTCAAATGTGCCAGTCTATGCGGGTGTGCCGTTGCCGCTTGTCTCGAATCGGATTTCGGCAGAGTTTGTCCATGGGCGCAGTGGTTTGGATGGTCCTGAGTTACCCGAACCTAAGCGCGGGGCAGAGGAGACCCGTGCAGTGGATTTTATGATAGATTCGATTCTGGCACACCCGCACGAAGTTACGCTCTGCCCAGTTGGTCCAATGACCAATCTCGCACTGGCGATGCGTCTCGAGCCAAAAATTGTGCCGCTGATTAAACAAATTGTTCTGATGGGTGGCAGTACAGGCTTAGGCAATTGGTCGCCAGCCGCAGAATTTAATATCCTCTGCGACCCTCATGCGGCTAAAATTGTTTTTGAATCGGGTTGCGACATCACCATGTTTGGCTTAAACGTCACCCATCAGGCTTTGGCACTGCCACAGCACATTGAGGCAATTCGGGGCAATCGGAACAAAACCAGTCTGGTGGCAGCCGAACTGCTCGAGTTTTTTAAGGTTGCCTATGCCAAGCGCTATGGTTATGCCGGTCCGGCACTGCACGACCCATGTGTGATTGCCTTTTTATTAAAACCCGAACTCTTTACTACCGAATTTTTGCATGTCGTGGTGGATGACTCGAGCGGTGCGTCTTTTGGGCGAACTGTGGTGGATGTTTACGGTGTGACTCAACATAAACCCAATACCACGGTGGCAATGACGGTGGATGCTGATGGTTACTTTGCACTTCTTGCCGAGCGCTTGGCGTTACTGCCATAACCTACTTTCAAAATTGTGGGTCAATGCAGTATTGTCTTAGTATGGCGACAAAACCTAATCCTGTGTCTTCGGCAAGCAGCGACCAAAACGCACCTCGGGCTGACCCCAGTCTCGAGCAAGTGCGGGATATTCTTTTTGGTCAGCAGCAACGCAGTTTTAACAATGACCTGTCGGTGTTGGAAGCTCGAGTCTTGGCACTCGAGAAGCGTTCCGAGGATTTAGAGCGTGAACTGGCTGCCACCAAGGATGAACTTGAGGCGCGGATTCGCTCCGAGAGCCAACGCCAAGATAAGGCACTGAACGCCGAGTCGAATCGTTTGAATAAGTTAATCGAAACCGAAGTTAGCCAATTACAAGCCCAGCATCAGCAGGCAATGGCAGATTTGGAGACGTTGCGCTTGAAGGATAGGGCAAAACTAGCAGCCCTGATGGTCAGTTTGGCGCAGCAACTCGAGGCGGATTAAAGCGTGGTTTCACCTCGAGAAGATAGTATTTCCGAACCGTCTTTTGATGTGTTGCGGGAAGTGCTTCTTTCCGAGGAACGCCACCGATTGGGGTCGGTAGAACACCGCTTAAATGATCCCGAGGTTCGCACCACAGAGCTTGCCGAGGTGTTGAGTGATGCCTTAAATTTGGCAGCCAAAGAACCTCGTTTTGCTCGGGTGCTTGCGCCAACCATCGAAAAAGCCTTATTTGAATCGGTCAGAGCTAACCCTGAAGGGCTTGCCGATGCGCTTTTTCCAGTCTTGATGCCAACCATTCGGCGGGTGGTCTTAAGTTTACTCGAGCGTACTTTTGAAAATTTCAATCGGGTTTTGGATGTTTCGGTTTCACCACGCAGTTTTGCTTGGCGGCTCGAATCTTGGCGCACAGGTAAGCCTTTTGGTGAAATTGTTTTGTACCACACAGTCCAGTACCGTGTTGAGCAAGTGCTGCTGATTCACCGAGAAACTGGTTTGTTGTTAGAACAAGCGGGGGTCAGTAACTCCGATGCCGATTTGGTCAGTGCAATGCTAACTGCCATTCAAGACTTTGCTCGAGACAGTTTTCAAATGGGTGACGCAACCATTCGCACTTTCAAAATTGGTGATTTAACCGTGCTGATTGAAACCTCGCCGCATGCAACGATAGCTACCGCCGTGCGTGGCACGTCACCAGCCGAATATAGCGACAATTTAGCGGTGGCATTAGAAACGATCCAATTGCGTTTTTCATCTGATTTATCTGATTTTCAGGGCGATACCAGTGTTTTTGAAGCCGCCAAACCAATTTTAGAAGGTTGCTTAACCACGGTCTATATGCAGCAACCTGCCCAAAAAAGTAAAGCCGCGCCGAATCCAGTCTTGCGTTTTGGTTTGCCTGCTCTCGGATTGGTCGCGCTGTTAGGGGCGGTTTGGTGGGGTTGGAATGCCTATCAAGCTGGGCGTTGGCAGGGGGCGGTGCAAGCGCTGCGGCTCGAGCCGGGCTTTTTGATTATCGAGGACAGCCAAAATCGTTTGGTCGGTTTGCGTGACCCGTTGGCTCGAGAGCCACAAGTGGTGCTGGATTCGCTAGGTTATCCAGATGTGCCGCAAGTCTGGGGAGAATTCCAATCCTTGGACCCGCAGTTAATTGTCGAACGCGCAAGAGTTGCACTAGAACCCGCCTCAAGTACGGCGGTAGAATTACGTGGGCAAACTTTGGTCTTAAGTGGGCAAGCTACCGAAGCCTGGGTAAAACGGGCTAAACTAATTGCACGTGGGTTATCGGGAGTATCAAACGTTGACTCAAGGGCATTAGAATTGGTAGAAGCGGAGAAAAAATGAGTCAAGAATCGGTTTTACAATTTAAGATGTGTTTACTCGGCGGCTCGGCTGTCGGTAAATCCAGTCTGATTGCACGTTTTGTGCATAGCATTTACTCAGGGCAGTACCACACCACGGTGGGTGTGCGAATCGAAAAGAAATTGGTTCGCACCGAAAAAGGGGCTGCCAACTTAATGATTTGGGACATCAACGGTGAAGATGCCTATCAAAAAGTCCAAACCACCTATTTGCGCGGTATGGCTGGTTATTTTTTGGTGGCTGACGGGACACGTGAGCAAACCGTGGACGAATGCCTAAAACTTCATGCTCGAGCCGTCGAGGGTTTTGGGGCGTTGCCAGCCTATTTACTGATTAACAAATCCGATCTTCAACACGAGTGGCGGGTGGATATGGCACAACTGGAATCGCTTGGGATTACCGTCTTAAAAACCAGTGCTTTAACAGGTGAGAATGTCGAATTGGCGTTTTATCACCTTGCCCAACAAATGGTGGCTAAGGCTCGATCATGAATACCATTCCAGCCGAATTACTCGAGAGTGCGGGATGGATTGCCTTTGAATGGCAGTTAAGCGGCGAACTGACTTTACTGACTCGAGCGCCCAAATGGATGCAGTCTTTAATTCAAAATGGGCAGCTAGAAGCCACGGTTTCGCCGTTCCTAGAAAATTTTTTAATAGATGCACGGGTTTTTTGGGCAGAAGAAAAAATCGGGCGGCTACGCAGTGGTGTTTGGCTCGAACCGACTGACAAAGGCACAGAACAAGCCCTCGAAGCCACGGCGGTTCACAGCGAGGACAGGGCTTTTTTGGTGATTGAAATTCTGGGCGGCAAATTTAATGAGCAAACCAAAATTTTACAAGCTGCCCGAGAATCGCACCTTGAATCACAGCGTTTAAGAAGCGAATTACGAGAATTAAAAGACCAGAGTAAAAACTTAGAACGCGCCATGCTCGAGTTGGCTGGAAAAATGAATATCAGTAGCCAAATTCAAGCCGAAGCCCTGCTGCACGATGCCAAACAGGCTGCTGTTCGTTCCGAGCAAATCCAAAACCAATACCTTGCCCAACTCGCCCATGAATTGCGAACCCCGTTAAGTGTGATTCTGTGGATTTCAGATACGCTCGAAGATACTTCCCTAGACCCAGAACAGCGCGAGCAACTGCTGCAACTCGAGAATGCCGCCAAGCACCTCAACTTGGTCACTTCCGATTTACTTGATTTCTTTAAGCTCGAGGCAGGCGCTAAACCACCGTTGAGAGCCTTATTTAACTTGGATGAACTCGCCCGTTCTTGTATGCGCGACCTGAGCGAAAGTGCCAAAGCCAAAGGTGTAGACATTAACGTTCACGCCCCGCAAGAATTACCGATTGCTGCCGACCAACGTCAACTGCGACAAGTGCTGCATAACCTGTTGGTCAATGCCTTAAAATTTACCGATTCGGGCGGCAGTATCGTGATTGAAGCCCTTGAAGTCGGCAGCAATTTAGAGCTTCGGGTCATAGACACGGGCATCGGTATTGCTCCAGCCGATATTCCCAAATTATTCCAGCCATTTGGCAAACTCGAGAACCCCGAGTACAACCCAGACGGCACGGGCTTAGGTTTAGTGATTGCCCAACGAATTGTTGAAGCCCACGGCGGTAGCGTTAAAATCTCGAGCGCTCCGAGCTTGGGCAGTACCTTTACGGTGATTCTGCCGCAAGTGCTGAACTGAGGCGAAAGGCGAAAGGCGAAAGGCGAAAGGCGAAAGGCGAAAGGGTTTTTGCTTTTGCCCTTCGCCTTTTAACCTTTGCCTGCCTTTGCCTTTTAGTGTCTTGGCTTGCTGCTCGAGACCATGAATTCACGTAAACTTAGAATGTGAAAAGATTTTTACTTTTGGTTGGTGCAGCTTTGGTGGCTTGTGCGCCAGCTAGTATGCGTTCCTTAGAGCCTTTTGTCGAACGTAAACCCGACCCAATTCTTG
>JANNEE010000062.1:0-2622 GCA_031388325.1 Deinococcales bacterium | reverse complement strand
GGGGCTGGAAAAACCACTTTGGTCAAGTTGCTAACTCGTTTGTATGACCCGCAAAACGGTGTGATTCGGCTTGATGGAACGGACATCCGAGAATTTGATCCGCTCGAGTATCGGCAACGTTTTGGGGTGATTATGCAAGATTTCATGCAGTATAAACTGAGTGTACGAGACAACATTATTTTTGGCGACATCAATCAAACACCAGACTTAGAGCGCCTTGACGCTGCGGCTCGAGAAGCCAATGCAACAGATTTAATCATGGGTTTGCCTGACCAATGGGACACCATGCTCGGACGACACTTTCATGCTCGAGGTCAGGATTTAAGTGGTGGGCAGTGGCAACGAATTGCTTTAACCAGAGCTTTGTACCGTAATGCTCCAATTTTACTCTTAGATGAGCCAACAGCCGCTTTGGATGCCGAAGCCGAAATGGAACTTTTCAAGCATTACCAACAACTGGTTCAGGACAAATTAACGCTTTTAATCACACACCGTTTTAACACGGTCAAAATGGCGAACCGAATTCTTGTTCTCGAGCAAGGTCAGGTTATTGAAGATGGTTCGCACTCGGAGTTACTGCGTTTGCATGGGCGGTACGCCGAAATGTTTGAAGCCCAAGCCAGTGGGTATCGGGACTGAATGACTTTAAGGGTTGGGGAATCAGCACACCAGATTCACAGCTTAGGCGTAGAATAGGGGTGTGAATGCCAACATTTTATGGGTTGCAGTCCTGGCTTACCTTTTCGGTGCGATTCCTTTTGGGGTTCTGGTTGCCCGTACTTACCGCGTGGATATTCAAAAAGTTGGTAGTGGCAACATTGGAACAGCCAATGTTTTGCGCTCGGTCGGTTGGGGCGCAGCCGCCGTCACTGCCTTAGCTGATATTTTTAAGGGCGGTTTTCCGATGCTGATTGCCCAAGCCCTTGGGATGCCCGGCTGGGAACTCGCCGTGGTCGGGTTCTTTGCAATTATCGGACATAATTACAGTGTTTTCTTAGGGTTTAAGGGCGGTAAAGGCGTAGCCACCAGTTACGGCACGGTAACACTGATTGACCCATTATTGGGTTTAGCCATTCTGCCGATGTTTGTTGCCACTGTCGCCATTACGCGCTACTCGAGTGCCGCTAGTATCCTAGCTTCATTTAGTGGGATTGTGTTTGCCATCACGATGCAGCGTGAATGGTGGAAAATCGTGATGCTGATTCTTATTTTTATCCTGATTCTTTGGCAGCACCGCGATAACCTAACACGCCTTGCAACTGGTACAGAACGCCAATTTAACCAAAAAAGCACGAACTTGAGTGATACTGCTAAAATAACGACTGAGGAACCAAAAGCATGAACTTGTTGTATGGCAATCTCGAGCCATTAGATATTTTAGCCATTGCCCCGCACCCTGACGATGCCGAAATTGGTTGTGGTGGAACACTCTTAAAAGCTGTTCAGGTAGGTAAACGCACAGGGATTTGTGAACTAACCCGAGGCGAAATGGGAACGCTTGGGACACCTGAAATTCGCAGAACCGAAGCACTCGAGGCAGCAAAAATACTTGGGCTGTCTTTCCGTGGGAATTTGGGCTTACCCGATGGTGGCTTACAAGATACCCTCGAGTACCGCTTAAAACTAGCGCAAGTCATCCGAGTATTGCAACCACAAACCCTGCTTGTGCCGCATCAAACCGACCGACACCCAGACCATGTTGGCACAGCCCTGCTCAGTGCATCAGCAGTGCATCTGGCAGGACTGCAAAAAGCCAGTCTCGAGGGAAAACCGCACAAGGTTAAAAAAATCCTCTACTACCAAGGAAACGCCCCAATTAACGCCAATGTCCTCGTGGATGTCTCGAGTGTCATAGATGCGTGGGAAAAAGCAATTATGGCGCACCAGAGTCAATTTTCAGGTGTGGCAGTTTCAGAAACTGTCAGCCCTGAAATTCTCGAGCGACGCAAAGCCCGACTGATGTATTGGGGTACATTTATTGGGGTGCGTTATGCCGAAAGTTTTGAATCGCTGATGCCACAAATTTGGCAACCGTAAGCTATAGTAAAGCATGAGCGATTCCCAAACCGCGATGCAGCAAGCCTACTTGGAACGTCTGGCTGTACCACTCGAGAAGACCACGCTGGGACAGGCATTTAAGGCACTGCTCGAGTATCACCGCGACCAAAAGTACGCTTGGGCTTTAGCCGATGACCTGATGTTCACGATAGATATTGAACTGAGTGACCCTGAAAAAGCGGGTGGCATCATGGGCTTTTTAGGCATGACCAAACCCGGAGAACCAACGGCAATTATTGTGGCGCTCGAACGGGCTTTGGATTCGATTAGCAACGATGACGAAGACGTTGAAGATGACGCTCCTGAGCGCTTTGAATCAATCATGCTTGAACTCGAGTACGACGTTGGTGTCTTGATAAGTAGCGAATTAGAAGACTTTTCGGGAACATACGAAGACAGCACCGATTACGAGACACTTGAAGAATTTGTCAAAGCTGTTCTCGAGAACAAAGCCTTCAAACGCCTAGCTTTATTACCAGCTACTCGGGTCGAAATTGTTGCTGATAATGAAATTGTTTAACCCTACGTTCACCGTAAAATCATGATTGGCTGCTACATTGAAAA
>JANNEE010000583.1:0-1976 GCA_031388325.1 Deinococcales bacterium | reverse complement strand
GGTCACACGAGTCACAGTGATGGCACGTTCAGGAGGAAAAGCTGGAAACGCCTTCCCCAGGTTCTGAATACCACAGCAATCCGGGACTTTCACGTCTTTGTCAGTCAGCGACGCAGTGACTTTGTGAATTACGTGCGCTTCCTCTTCTTGGTCGGTATCCCGGCGCTGGGTGCCGCTTTCATTCTCTTTTACGTGGCTGGTACGTCCCTGTAAATGTGTCGATTCGCCAAATAGTTTTACCTGACGGAAGTATATGGATTTATCTTACATTTGTTCTTTTTGCATATCAGGAAATCCTTCCACTGGTATAGCGGACCTTTCCCAGTCTGGCAATGGAGAGTATTTCACGAAGGATGGAGCACGCATTGATCCAGCGCAGGCCTCCATCTCTTGGTGGTTAATCTTCATTTGCGTAAGTATAACGAAACCACATTGTGACCATTGCGTCAAGTTCAGGGCGTTTCTTCTTACCTATCTTCTTTTCCAGATACGACAAGCGCTTACATTTAGTGGAGCTCAGCTGTTCCAAGTTATTATCATCGACTTTTTGTGTCTCAGCACGCGCTTCTCCGTAAATGCCTTTGGAAACTTGTTGACCCTTTTCATTGTTCAATCCAAGGGGTGGCCCTTCATCGCGTTCATGTGGGGAATCCTGAATTTTGCCTTGCTGCACGGGGATTCGAATTTTGCGAACCACTGGCTTTTTTGGCAAGACTTTCAGCTTGGATATACAATTTCTCGCGTTGGCTTTCTGGCTGGGTGAGGGCATAAACACTGTAGGCTCGAGCCGCACTAGCACTGTTTTTAGCGGTGTTCAAATCGGCAAACATTTTGGCTGCCGCTAGAAATTGTCCTTGGTTGTATAAGCTCATCGCTTCTTGTGCCGAATCTGCCAGTGCCACACAGCAAAAAATCAGGATAAACACAAGGTTTTTCATCATGTTGCCCCAAGTCGAAGTTGTAGGTTGCGAATTTCATAACCTTCTAAAGTTGGATTAAAGGTAATTTTGGGGGTGCTGACCAATTGAATCGGCAACGCCAGTAAACGCAATAAAAAAACATCGGTTTCGGCAAATGCCAAAAACGAGCCGGGACAACGATGATGCCCGTCGCCAAAACTCAGCACCGGTTCTTGGACACTTTTTGGTAAAGGACGAACTGGGCAGAGGTCATTGGGATTTTCGCCAACCGTGGCAGGGTCGGCATTGGCAGCATAGACATGTAAATGCAGCAATGACCCGGCTGGAAGCAGTTGCTCACCAAGCTGCATTGGGGCAGTGGTTCGGCGTTTTAATGTGCCAATCACAGGTTCTAAGCGCAGGATTTCACCAAGGATGGCATGGCGTTCGGGTTCAGAAGCCACCAAATAACGGGCGCGTAATTGGGGTCGCTCGAGCAGGTGCCAAACACAAACACTGATAAATTCTCGAGTCGTGAGCATACCCGCCGCGCCGTAAGTCACGCATTCGCCAAGTACCTCAAAGGGTTTGTAGCCCAAGCCAAGCACATGACTGATGAGATCATCTTGCGGTTGTTTACGCCGAGCTTGGATGGCAGGTCGAACATCCAAGTGAAAAAATGCCATGATGTGGTAAGCTGAAGTCAAACGCATCAAGGGGCGTAGCCATTTTGGGGCTGTGGTTGGATTAAAAGCAAAAGCTCCGATTCGAGCGGCTAAACCTTGGCGCGAACTGCCAGCTAAGCCGATGACTTCGGCAGCCACTCCAACCGCTAACTCGAGTGCCAATTGGCTCAGGTCGGCTTGGCGGTTGCGCTCGAGTCGGCTGATCAATTCGTCGCTCAGGGATTCCATAATCTGTTTATGCTTAGTATTGGTGGTGCTTGGGGTAAAAAATTTAGCCGTTTGAGTCCGCAGTTGCTTGTGTCGTTCGCCCTCGAGAAAAAGTATCGGTTCTCGCATGTGTTTAATTCTTGACCCAAGTTCTTCGGCACTAAAACCTGCTTGGCGGGTTGTG
>JANNEE010000545.1:0-7372 GCA_031388325.1 Deinococcales bacterium | reverse complement strand
ACACTTTGCGATTGTTCATGGGGTGTCTGATAATAAAAATAATCCGTTTAGCCTTGAGGCAACCAAGCGTTTACTAGGCTTTCAACCCAAAGATGATGCGGTGGCATTGGCGGCTAAAAACTGGTTTGGTGGGCTTTTATGGCAAGGTCGTCGGGTCAAAAATTACCTTAAGAAACGTTTTTTTGGTTAGAATACAGCATGGGTTTTTATGAGTTAAACAGTCCCCAAGTTGCCGCCGAAATACTGGACGGCGAAGCCATGGTGATTGATTTTAAGAATGGTTTGTATTTTAGTTTACGTGGCAGTGCTGCCCTGATTTGGGCTTTGGTGGTGGCGCATCATTCGGTCTCGAGTATAAATCAGCAACTTCAAGCACGGCTAGAAAACGCAGACCAACTGATTCCAGAATTCATTACCCAACTCGAGCAGAAAGAACTGATTCGGGTCAGTTCGCAAGACACCATAAAAATTGAGTTGCCGAGTCTAAGCCAAACCTTAGAAAAACCCGAACTTGAGTTATTTGATGATATGCAGGCGTTACTGCTGCTTGACCCAATCCACGAAGTTGAACCCAGTCGAGGCTGGCCTGTCATAAGTAAAAAAGTATGACCCTAGCCTCAGCTTTTACCCAGCGAGTTATGGCTACGCGCCCAAAAGAAGCTCAGACTCGAGACTTGATGCTGGCAAACCAAAAAATTCGTCTGATTGGCGTACCAGAACTGCTAGAACAAAGCACAGAAGCTTTTGCACATTTACCAACCTTTGCTGGTTCGCCCGATTTAACCATTGACATTCGCACCGATTTACCAAAACTCGAGGATATTGGTTCGGACGGTGTGCTTTACCTAGACCCGTATAATCAAGACATGCTGCAATTTCTAAGCGCTGATTTTGCCTTGTGTCAAACAAATTTTCCGTTGTTGACCTACCAGCAGTGTGCGCCTTTTGTGCAGATTCTTAGGGCATGGCTCGAGAGCAAATCCATTACCGTACTGCACGCGGCAGCGATTGCCACAAAACACGCCTCGGCGTTGCTGATTGGGCGGGGTGGCAGTGGAAAAAGCACCACTGCACTGCTGGCACTACAAGCTGGACTAGATTTTCTGGGCGACGATTACTGCGCGGTGTCGCTAGTGCCAGAACCAATGGTTTATAGTTTATACTCGAGTGCTAAGTTTCATTTTGACAATGCAGCACGGCTAAATTTTCTAAAGCCACGCAAAAATTCAGACCTTGAGAAAGCCTTTGTGATGCTCTCTAAAACCCATGCGCCACAATTGGTGCTAGAAACCCCGATTCGAGCCGTGTTGTTACCAACATTGGGCGGGCAGCTTGGTTTTGAAGCGGTGCATCCTCAAATAGCATTGTTAGCCCTTGCGCCCAATAGCCTGTTTCAATTGCGAAGCAGCCAAATAGGATTTGCCCAGATGAGCCAATTGCTCCGAACCGTGCCGTGTTATCGGTTATACCTTGGCAATTCGCCTAAAGCAGTTGCACCAGCCATCGCTGCGTTTCTCGAGCAATGATGAATCAGCCTTTGATTAGTGTGATTATGCCAGTCCTTAACGGGCAGCGCTTTATTGCCGAGGCGATTGCCAGCATTCATGCCCAAAATTACCCCAATCTCGAGATTCTGGTGATAGATGATGGCAGCACCGACAACAGTGCCGAAATAGCCAAGCAAATGGGCGCAATTGTGTTTAAGCAAACCAAAAATACTGGAATTGCGGCGGCTCGTAACCGGGGGCTGGCGGCGGCTCGAGGTCAACTGATTGCTTTTTTAGATGCTGATGATTTGTGGGTACAAAATAAACTCGAGTTGCAAATCAAGGTTCTGCAAAAACATCCTGAAATTAGGGTAGTCACAGGTTTTGTTGAACAATTTTTTATGCTATCAAACCGTCAACCCAGCATCATAAAAACCTTTCTACCTGCGACTGGGGCTGCTTTGGTGCGGCGTGAAGTGTTTGATCAAATTGGTGTTTTTGATGTGACCATGACCCAAAGCGAAGACTTTGATTGGTTTTTACGACTGCGTGAACAATCATCTGGTTTTGTGACGCTTCCACAAATTTTACTGGGCTATCGTCTACACGACACAAACATCACATCAGATCTAAATGCGGTTCGCCATTGGTTACTACAAGCCATTCACAGACGCAGTAAACGCCAACAAAATCGAATGGTTGCTCTGCCAGAAGTACCAATACTCGAGGAAAGACCATGAAACCACAAATAAGTGTGATTGTTCCCGTCTATAACGGTGAGAAGTACCTCGCCCAAACTCTGGAAAGTGCCTTAATTCAGACTGAGGTGTCAATTGAGCTAGTGGTTGTGGATGATGGCTCGAGCGACCAAAGCCTAGAAATCGCCAAAGCCTATACCAAGATAATTCTAAGCCAAACGAATCAAGGTCCTGGGGCTGCTCGAAACTCGGGAATAGCTCATGCCGGTGCAGAATTTATTGCTTTTCTTGACCAAGATGACTTATGGCATCCAGATAAATTGGTGTTACAACTCGAGAGCTTAAAAAATGCTGATTATGCAATTTGTAAAACGATTGCACAACTTGAATCCGATGCACAGGCTTTTGGGCATTTGATTCGTCAAGGCTACTTAGAGGGCGCTGCTGCTTTTTTGCCTAGTGCTTTATTGGTCCGAAAAACAGTTTTTCAACAAGTGGGTCTGTTCAATACCAGTTTTATTAGCAATTCCGATGTGGATTGGTTTGCTCGAGCTAATTTCCACCAATTGCGTTTCGCATACCCAGAACAAGTGCTTTTAACCAAACGAATTCATCGGCAAAACCAAGGTCATGAGGCAAAACTCAGCACTCGAGAATTGCTTTGGGTGCTACAACTAAACCTCGCAAGGCGAAGACAAGCATGAATGTCAGTGTCATCATCCCAACTTGGAACGGTGAGCGTTACCTTGGGGCAGCCTTAGATAGTGTTTTCGCCCAAACGGTGCAGCCTTTTGAGGTGATTGTGATTGATGATGGAAGCACTGATAACACTGCACAGGTGGCTCGAGCTTACCCTGTGCATCTTGAAATCTGTACACATCAAGGAGCGGCGGCGGCTCGTAATACTGGCGTTACTTTGGCTCGGGGTGATTATATTGCACTTCTTGACCAAGATGACCTTTGGTTGCCTGAAAAACTCGAGATGCAACTCCAGACTTTTGCCCAAGACCCTTTGCTTGGTGTGGTTTTTACGGCGATTGAGCAATTTATCAGTCTGGACACCCCAGAAGTAGAAAACCAAGTTCTGTTTATACCTGAAGCGCAATTGCTGCCCAGTACCTCGGCGCTGATGGCACGGCGTAGTGTGTTCAATACGGCAGAATTATTTCCTTTGCTGCACAGTGGCGACACCATGTTGTGGCTGGCTCGAGTGCAGCAACTTGGGATTGCTGTGCAGATGCTTAATCAGTGCTTGGTTAAAAGACGAATTCACCAATCGAACATGACCCGTATCCAAAAAGACCAAGTACAGAGCGGGTATTTTCAGATGCTGCGTCAATTGCTACTTGAGAAACGCTCAAGGGCAATTTGAGAACCATCTTGTTGCTGCAAGCCTGCTGTTTTGAGCCAGAAGCAGCCCTTGAAGCCTATCAGCACTGGAAATTCCAAACCAACTTTGAGCAGCTAAGCAGCAGTGAATTTGATTTATTGCCGCACTTATATCAAAATTTATCAGCTTTTCAAGATGAACTGACCCCACGTCTGAGAGGCATCTACAAACAGGCTTGGGTTTTGCAACAACAACGAATTTTTAATCAGGAACAATGGCGGCGAAACCTTGAGCAACACGGTATCGCCTATCAACTGCTCGATGATGCCAAACTCAACATCAGTGCCACCTCAGATTTTGCCGTGCAGAACATCAGTTTATTGCTCAGAGCCATCCCAAGCGATAACTGGCTAATGTCCAAACAAAAATATTTACTGTACTGGAAAATACGCGGTTGGGTAGGTTTCAAAGACTCAATTCGAGTTTTTGCACAAAGCTGTCCAGAACTGATTTTGCACCGACTCGAGTACAGCCGTAACGACATGGTTTGGTTGGCTCGAGCTATGCCCGAATTGCAAGGTCTCTCTGCTTGGCAAGCCTATTTTGCAATTGCACAGCCATTTGGATTAGGCAAACGACTACATGAACTGCTTTTACTCGCCCAAAAAGCAGGTTTACTCAAATCAGTGCCATCAAACATGCAATTCTCGAGCTTTGACCAAATGCAGTTTCAGTTAGCGAAAAGCCAGTCACGGTTTTCTTGGCTTTATTATGCTTGGCAAATAAAGCGTTTGAAAGGTTTACAAGCAAGAAAATCACAGTAAACTAAATCCATGAAATCTCGAGTGCTGGGGCGTTCTGGCTTGGATGTTGGGGCAATGGGCTTAGGCTGCTGGGCAATTGGTGGGGCATTCTGGGATAGAGGCGGCTACATGGGCTACGGCGATGCGGATGATGCCGAATCCATTCGTGCTTTGCACTGCGCCCTCGAATTGGGGATTCGATTCTTTGATGTGGCAGGAGTTTACGGTTGTGGTCACGCCGAAACCCTGCTTGGGCAAGTGCTGCATGAAACTCGAGCCGAAGTGACAATTGCCGCCAAATTTGGCTATACGTTTACTGACAACCCTCCCGAGGTGACAGGTACAGACATCACCCCGCAAGGAATTCGGTACGCCCTCGAGCAGAGCCTAAAACGCCTAAAACGCGAAAAAATAGACATTTACCAACTGCATTTGTTTGACCTGCCGCTTATAGAAGCCCTCGAAGTGGCTGGGACTTTGGATGACTTGGTACAAGAAGGTCTGATTGGTACGTATTCTTGGTGCAATGAACAACCCGAAGCCTTAAGCGCTTTTGCTCGAGATACCCAAGCTGGTGTTGTACCCATACTGCTGAATGTTCTCGAGGGCAACCGTGAACTGCCAGACCTGTGCGCCGACCTAAATTTAGGGGTGGTGGTGCGCCGACCACTGGGTATGGGCTTACTAACTGGTCAACTCCAAGCGGGGCATCAGTTTGCAGCCAACGACATGCGAACCCGTTTCAAATGGAATCTGGAGACTGGCAAACAAGCAGCGCAACTAGGGCAACTCGAGAAGATTAAAGAATTACTCTGCACAGGCGGCAGGACTTTAGCCCAAGGTGCTTTGGCGTGGCTTTGGGCGTTTCATCCTAGCCTTGTGCCAATTCCGGGTTTTAAGTCTGTAGCCCAAGTCAAAGAAAACGTGTCGGCTATGCTGTTTGGGGCATTGCCGCCAGATGTCATGCTCGAGATAGAAACCTTATTGAACCAATGACCAAGTTCATTTGAAGCTCACCTGTCCTTGTTTTGGCATGTTAAACTCGTGTGCTGATATAGTGCTTAGGGGAAATTAAAAACCCCAACCGAGGGGCTAGGGTGTGCTGTGTGGTGCGCCCGAGGGGATTCGAACCTCTGACCTTTGCCTCCGGAGGGCAACGCTCTATCCGACTGAGCTACGGGCGCGCTTAGCGAGTGAAAATCGCTTAATTAAGTATTAGCACGCACCGAGGAGGAATGCAAGTGAACGAAACACCCCGTAAACCCCGTTATGCCGCGCTCGAGACCCAAGAACCTGTCTCGAAGCGTACCCTAGTTTCTCGTGTTGTACTTGGCGTTGTGGCTGTGGCGCTTCTGGCTGGTATGGTGATTCAGTTTACCCCAAACCTAGGCGGTGGACTTGGCGGACAACAATCAAACGGCAAAACCGTCATGACCGTCAATGGCTTACCAGTCTTTGAACGCGATTTAGAGCGCAACCGAGGCGGTTCACAATTATTTAGTCTTGGTTTAGATGGTGTGATTGGCGAAGACTTAAAGAACCAATTGATGAGCCAGACTGTGCTTTTTAAGGCAGCCGAAGCCGACTCGAGAAGTGTGCGCTTAGGAGCAGATGAAGTCTCGAATTTTATTAAGCAATTTAGGGCTGGAAATAACTTAGCCAAAGATGCCGATTACCAAAATCAACTTCGTTCACAAGGCTATACTGATGCAACCTTTAGAGAAACCGTGACACTGCAACAAAAAATCCAAGCCCGCTTAAAGGAAATTAACGAAGCCCAAAAAGTAACCGAAGCCGAAGTCAAACTCTTCTGGGAACTCAACAAAACCAACTATAAGAACGAAGAACGCATCACCGCTCGGCAGATTATTGTCAATGATCAAAAAACTGCCGATCAAGTCAGCGCCAAATTAAAAGCTGGCGAGGACTTTATTAAGCTGGTGCGCGAATTCAGCAAAGATGAATCTTCAAAAGCCGAAGATGGAGCAATCGCTTCAGAAAAAGGCAAGAAAACCCCAGTCCCAGTGGTACAGCTTGCCTTGCCAACCAATGTGGCTACAGCCGCCTTTGCCCTTAAAACTGGTGGCGTTACTGCACCAATTGCCGAAGCTGGCAAATTCTACTTCTTGAAAGTCGAAAAATACTTCCCCGCCGGTCAACAAACCTTTGAAGAAGCCAAAGCCAAACTGGATGAGGATGCCAAAGCCTTAAAATCGGCTGGTGCAACCGAAGCCTGGATTAAAGAACTCGAGAAAAACGCCAAAGTCGAATTTACCAAAGATGGTATCGAACAAAAACTCGAGTATTTCAATCCAACCGTGGCTAAAGTGGGTAAAGAAGAAATTAGACTCAATCAACTCAACCGCTTAGTATATTTACAAAACCAACAAATTCAACAATTCATCCAACAGGGCGGAGCAGCCCAAAGCGCCCAACTGGTCGAGCAGTTCTTCAAACCACAAACCTTAGAAACCTTAATTAGTGGTGTGGTGGGCGTTCAAGCTGCCAAAAAACTCGGACAGCCGTTCTTTGGTTCAGAACAAGATATTGTCAACCAAGCCAAGCAATGGAAAACCAAGGACATCAGCATCACCGATGCCGAAGTTGCCAAGTATTACCAAGATAATGTGGCGCTCTACAGCACCCCAGCCAGTGCCAACATCAACGAAGCGACCTTTACCAGCCTTGATGCCGCCAAAGCCTTCCGCAGTGCCTTTATTGCCCAAGGTGGTGGGGATTTCACCAAGAGTGCCGCCAAACAACAAGGTACAGTTTCTGAACTCGGTGCATTAACCCCAGAAAGCATTGCCCCAGAATACAAAACTGTGGTTTTTGAAGCCAAGGCACTGGCTAAAGCGGGTGGGTTTGAAGTATCTGACGTGATTCAAAAGGAAAAGAAATTTATTATCCTTGGAGTCTCGAGCTTTATTGAGAAAAAGACCAAACCAATTAAAGAAGTCTTTGAAGATGCCAAAGACAAAGCCCTTGCTTCTAAGCGCAGTTTAGAGGGACAAAGCTGGCTAACAGCTGCCGTCAAAGCTGCCAAAGCCGAGA
>JANNEE010000536.1:0-4066 GCA_031388325.1 Deinococcales bacterium | reverse complement strand
ACCGCCATTGCTGCGTTCGTTGTAAATGATGCCCTTCGCGCCTTTGACAACAGCTTCTCGCACCAATTCATGCAGTTTTTGAGCAACCCCATTGATTTGAAAATCTTTCATGGTAATTATCGCAATACCATCTGGGCGTATCTCGAGTCCGGGTTGTTCGGATGTGTTGATGATTTCGCCTTTGATTGGAAGTTCAATCCGAGTGCGATTGAGACCGCGCAGTAAAATCATTTTAATCGTTTCGCCAGCCCGTACTTTGGTTGTGAAATCGGCATAGGCTTTATTGATATTTTCAAGGTTGCCGTCAAAACTAGCAAACACCACGTCGTTATAACCAATCCAACGGTCACCATATTTAATACCAGCCTTATCAGCAGGGGCATCTTTGACAACACTGGAAACAAACCGATCACCAATAAATTTACTGGTTAGGTTTCCTTTATCATCTGTGCTGCATTCACCGGTTGGCGTTTCACAGAAGTTGCGTAAACCAATACCAATTCGAGGTGTTGGACTTGTGGCTGCTCCGCCTCGGTTAGCATTTTCTTGGGCAACATTGGCGGCGGTTAAATAGTAGGTATGGTCATCTTTGAAATCATCGAACAATTGCACCAGCAAAGGTTCAACTTTGTCATAGCCACATTTTTCTTTAAGTTCGGCACAGGCTTCGTCTACTTTGGCTTGATATTTAGCAATGATTTCTTGGACATTGATGGTACTCGGACCAAAATACTGGGTCTCGAGGAAAAAAGCCGCTTGGTCAAATAAATCTTGGGCTGGGCTTCCAATGTATTTCTGGGCGCTGGCAACCGAGCCAAGCGTGGCTGTGATGGCAATGATTCGTACAAGGTTTTTCATGTGTCCTCAGTAAATTTAAGTAGAAAAGGCAGCCAAGCACAAGCTGCCTTTTCTCGAGACTCGGTTTTAGTTGCTGCTTTGTACCTCAAACGCCTTCCTTGGGGTATGCGATTGTTCAAGCACAGCCGAAATAGCATCAAATCCAAAAGTTGGAATCGGCGCAAAAGGCACTTTAATTTCGGTGCTGTTGCTTGGGGATTGCAGGGTTTTTACCCCAACACTCTCGAGGGCTTTATTCAAACCAGCATCTACACCAGTTTTGAAAACATCAAAAGTAGTGACTTTGAAATCTGGGGTGATAGCCGAAGGTAATGGTGTTCCATCTGCCCAAAATGCCCGAAGGGTTGGCATATTGGCTGCCCCACCATTGGCTAAGGGAAAGCCTTGGGTGTTGGTGTTACCAATGCCAACGGTTTCTTCGCCAATCACTAGACCGCGTTTGGCGCGTTGAAAACTGCTCGAGATATATTCGCAAGCACTAGCGCAACCACTGTCCACCAGCACCGCAAATGCGCCTTCAAAAAGAACAGGATTTGTTACGGCACGGGTGGCATTGATTTCTGGGCGTGAGACATAACGCTGGTAGAAACCACCATTTTCAAAACCTTCTTCAACTGTGTTCTTATCGGCATTGTAGCGAGGAGTACGGCGCATCGCAGCAGGGGATTTGACAAATGCGCCTGTGGTAAACCAACGCTCCAAGGCAGAACCACCACCATTGCCGCGCTGATTAAAGATAACCGCTTTTAAGCCTTTGCTGCTTGCATCGCGGATGAGGTCGTGAATGCGTTGTCCAATTCCAGCAATCAAGTAATCTGGCACACGCAAAATACCAACCCCATCAGAGCGCAACTCGAGTTGTGGCACTTCGGAGGTATTAATGATTTCGCCTTTGACTTGAACATCCAGTTTTTGCTTTTCGCCACCACGCAAAATTTGCATGGTCAGGACTTCGCCAGCCCGAACCTTGGTGGTAAATTCAGCCTGAAATTGATTCAGTCTTGCCACATCACCATTAAAGCTCGAGTAGAGTGTGCCGCCATACCCAATCCAGCGATCACCGTATTTAAGACCCGCTTTGTCGGCTGGGGCATTTTTAACCACGCCAGTAATTAAACGATCTCCGTTGAGTTTGCTGGTCAGGTTACCGGCTGCATCAAAAGTGCAAGCACCTGTTGGCGTTTCGCAGTAGCTCAGGCTGGTAAAGCCAATCCGTGGGACTGGGCTGGTGGCTGTCCCAGCCCGATTAGCATTTTGTTGGGCGACTGCCGCCGCACTTAAATAATAAGCATGAGGGTCTTGAATTTCATCAAACATCACTTCTAAAAGCGGTTCAATCACGGTTGAAGCACACAACACACCCGTGGCAGCACAGGCTTCGTCTACTTTGGCTTGGTACTTGGCAATGTGGTCTGCCATAATAATCGTACTTGGACCAAAATACTGAGTTTCTAAAAAGAAACTGGCTTGGTCATATAAATCTTGGGCGGGACTACCAATATATTTTTGCGCTCCTGCGGCACTTGAGCAGACCAAAGCAGCAGTTAAGCTCAGTACAAACTTTTTCATAATCCTCCTAAATCCCCGAAAGCTCGAGGCAGCTTGGGTTTACTTACAATGGTACTGGGTCTAGCATTTAAGACATCTAAGGCTTTCTCGAGCATCGCATCACGCCCTTGGGCTAAATTTTCATAGTCTTCGTTAAATCGGGTATCTGGTGTCACCCGTTCACTGGCATATGTTCCGTCTGGGCGAATACCCTTACCGATGGTTAAACCAATAAAACTACCGTTGGCGAGGTCAAATAAGCGTGTGGCGGTGTTCAGTACGCCGTAAGTTTCTTCGCCGACCACCACACCGCGTTTGGCATACTGCATTTGGGCAGCAAATACTTCGGAGCAACTGGCACTATCGGCATTGACCAGCACCGCGACTTTACCTTTGAACTGGGCTGGATTGGCAATGTTGTATGCTTCGCTTTGGCTTTTGCCGTTGCTGACACTGGTTAAGCCGTTTTTATAACTGTAAATGGTTCTCGAGTAGCGTGTCTCGAGGATGTTGCTGATTTCTGGCAGGAACGCGCCGGGCGCACTGGTGCATTCGGTCGCCACACCACCGGGGTTATCGCGCAGGTCTACCACAATGCTGTTTGCCCCTTGGCTTTCGGCGATTTTGACCAATTCATGGAATTTTGTGCCAACGTCTTTGAATGGGGTGAATTCATGAATCCGAATCATGGCGGTGTTGCTTGATAAACCACTTGGTTTTTTGAGTTCTGGTAGCCAAGGCGTAGCCACCAAAATTGGGGTAACGCTAATCTCGAGACTGGTTTTTCCGTCACGCAGGATGCTTAGGCGCATCGGTTGCCCTTCGGCTTCGAGTCCTAAGAACATTGCTTCGTTTTGATTGCGTGAACTTGGTAAATTCTGACCATTTAGGCGCAAGATTCTGTCGCCGCGTTTTAAGCCCGCCTTGCCAGCCGGTCCGTCTTCGCGCACATCAGTCACCACACGGTCTGAAACTCGAGACAATTGGGTGGTGGCAACTTCAAGACTAGGGCTGCCAATCCCACCACCACCAATTTGCCCCGCGAACTGCGCGGCGATTTCTGACGGCACAAAGTAACTGTGTGGGTCGTTCAATTCCCGAATCATTAAAGCAATTGGGCGTTCGGCATTGCTAAACGGGCAATCGGTGGCTCGAGAAGTACAATTGCTGTCTACTTGGGCTTGGTACTTGGCAACTAAGCTGCTTAGATTAACTTTGCTAAAGCCGTTGTAATTAAATTCGACAAAGAAACTGGCTTGGTCAAATAAATCTTGGGCAGGTGTACCAATGTACTTTTGGGCATGAGCAGCACCCGAGAGTGCTAACCCAGCAGCAATCACGAGTGCGGTGTGTTTCATTTTGCCCCGAGAATCTCGAGGGCTTTCTCGAGTTGGGCATCGCGTCCAGCCGCCAGTGCTGCTAAGTCTTCTGGGACAACCACATTTGGGGTGACTGCCATTGGGAATGGGCTTTTATCCAAGTTCAGCATTCGGTACTGGGAAATTTGGATAATATCATCGTTAATCAGTTGGGCTAATCCACCGCCACTAACACCGTTTTGTCCACTGGTGGTGACACCGACCACTTGAGCGCGTCCGACCCGTTGCAAGAAATACGCCAGCATTTCCGAGGAATTTTCGGTAATTTGATTGACCAAGAC
>JANNEE010000451.1:0-2928 GCA_031388325.1 Deinococcales bacterium | reverse complement strand
AAATTTTCGGAATCTGCCTTGTTCACCAGTATCAATTCGTTTGGCAAGGCTTTTAGGTTTGCCGAGTGGGTCTGTACCAAAAGCGGTTTCAAATTCTGCAAAGTGTTCTCGAGTCAATTGGGTTCGCTTACCATACTGTGGCATATTGGCACGCAGGTCATAAATCCAAACTTCTTTGGTGTTGTTTTTATTTGTTCTCCCTCGAGTAAAAAACAGCACATTGGTTTTTACTCCTTGGGCATAGAAAATACCTGTAGGCAAACGCAAAATGGTATGGAGGCTGCATTTGTGCATCAGGTCGGCACGGATTTGTCTGCCTATATTACCTTCAAAAAGGACGTTATCGGGGAGTACCACAGCCGCCCGACCACCTGCCGTTAAACCCTCGTAAATATGTTGTAAGAAACAAAATTGCTTGTTGCTGGTGGGGAATTCAAAATCACGCCCAACTGGTAAGCCACCACCTGATTTTGTTCCAAAGGGCGGGTTGGAAAGCATCAGTGTCGCTTTTGGCAGGGCTGCACCGTCGGCACTCAAGGTATCACCGTACTGGATACCAGCCGCGTGAGGCGCATAATCCAAGCCATGTAAAATTAAGTTCATCAGTGCCAGACGATGTGTTTCTTGTACGTGTTCCATGCCATAAAAAGTGTTATTGGTGTATTTTTGGCGTTGCTGCTCCGTCCAAGATTCTGGTTTTTCATTTTCCAACATGTGCTTGTTGGCTGTAATCAGAAACCCACCTGTTCCAGCCGCAGGGTCTTGAATAATATCTTCGAGCTTTGGACGCATCACAGCAACAATGCTTTCAATCAGTGGTCGAGGAGTAAAATACTGCCCTGCACCACTTTTCTTTTCGCTTGAGTTCTTCTCGAGTAACCCTTCGTACAAGTCACCAAGTTGTTCTTTTTGCGTGTTGAACCATTCTAATTTATCTATTTCCGAAACCAAACGAGATAACGAAGCGGGTTTTTTAATAGAACTAACGGCGCTTGCATAAATATCTCGAATAAACGGATTTTGCTGCTTACTGAGGGATTTTAAGATTTTATTGTAAAAAGGCAATCTTTCGGCAGGTGCTTTCTGCTCGAGCTTTTCCCATCGGTAATTTACAGGGATCAGACGTTCAGTATCGGTTTCCTTGGCGAGTTTTAGAAAAAGAAGATAAGTTAGCTCAGTGACATATTGGTGATAGGTCACGCCGTCGTCTTTGAGGATATTACAAAGATTCCAGAGCTTAGCGACAATATCAGTGGTGACAGAATGCACAATCTTATTTTAATCTGTTTGACTGGTAGAAGGAAAGCACTTAGCTTTTCCACAAATTATTTGGCTCTTCAATGGCTAAACATTTCCTAAGAAGTAAGCCACTTGGTGCTATATCTCGAGCGCCAACGCCCAATCAGACCACGGGCTTTGAAGGGTGGATGAGTGGTATCCAATGCCATGATTGTAGTTTAACCTCACAATGTTAGGACAACCAAGGCTCGAGGCATGAATTTTGCAGCACAGAAAATCCCGTTTAAGCCAAGTACAATAAATCCATGATTAAACCATCCCGCGAATACGATTTCCCAGTAGTCAAAGATGGGGTGCTAACTAAGAATGCACCTGCGGTGCGTGAGCGCAAACCCGATTGGTTAAAAGTCTCACTGCCAAGCGGTATCGGTTACTCGAGCATCAAGGATATTGTCGGGCGGCACGGACTGGCAACCGTCTGCCAAGAAGCAATGTGTCCAAATATCGCCGAGTGCTGGAGCGCTGGCACTGCCACCTTTATGCTGTTGGGCAGTGTTTGTACTCGGGCTTGTAAGTTTTGTGCCGTCAATACAGGCAATCCTCTTGGGCGACTTGACCTAAGCGAACCCGAACATATTGCCGAGTCCGTCGAACTGATGGGCTTAAAGTATGTGGTGCTAACCAGTGTTGACCGTGATGACCTACCCGATGGCGGCGCGGCGCATTTTGCCCGAACTGTAGAAGCGATTAAAACCCGAGTCCCACACGCCAAGGTCGAGGCACTGACCCCAGATTTTCAAGGCAAGCTCGAGTCTGTTTATGCTGTGATTGATAGCGGTGTAGAAGTCTATGCTCAGAACCTCGAGACGGTGCGCCGTTTAACCCACCCAGTCAGGGATTCCAGAGCGGGTTATGAACAAACCCTGCGCGTTTTATCAGCCGCAAAAGCCTATAAACCAAGCGTTTACACCAAAACCAGTTTGATGCTCGGGCTGGGCGAAACCCGCGAAGAAATCCGTGAAGCCCTAACCGACATCAAGGCTGCCAAGGTGGACATTGTGACTTTTGGGCAGTATTTGCGTCCAACTCGCAATCATTTGGCGGTCGAGCGGTACATCCCACCCTCAGAATTTGATGAAATCCGAATCGAAGCCCTCGAGTACGGTTTTCTCGAGGTTGTGGCGGGTCCGCTGGTTCGCTCGAGTTACAAAGCCGAACAGGTGATTAAAAGCTAATTTATCGCAGTTCCACGCTGCTTGGCTCGAGGCGTACACCTTCGACCAGTTTTCCTGTGCTGTCCACTGGGGTCAGTTCGGTTTGGTTATTGCCAGCCACACCTAGGGCAAAGACGACTTGGCTAACTTGTTCGCTTGTGCCGATGGCGAGAACCGTAAAACTCGAGGGGGTTGGATTGGCGTTTTCTAAGGGGGCTATTTTAACCAGAATGCTTTCTCTAATCACGCTTTTTAAGGTTGCCGAGATTCGACGTGGTTCATAACTCAGGATTTTGATATTGCTGGGGGCATCTACCCGAACATCACTCGAGAAGAATCCGTCAGGGCGACTGCTGATGTTGATGCTGGCTTCGAGGTTACTGTTTTGGATTTGTTCAAGTTCGCCTCGAGCGCCTTGGATTTGTAAGCGAATGGTTTTGGGTAAATCTCGAATGACGCGGTTTTCGTCTAGTCC
>JANNEE010000437.1:0-17938 GCA_031388325.1 Deinococcales bacterium | reverse complement strand
CAAGAAACTTTAACCCCCTCTTTGAGGGGGTCGCCGAAGGCGGGGGAGTTCGTAACTGCCCACTTTATTTACTTTCGCCCTTTGCCCTTCGCCTTTTGCCTTCCTAGGAGTTCATTATGAAAAAAATGGTTCTTATTGGTTTTGCTTTCGTTTCAATCGCCCTTGCCGCCGCCACTGCCCTCAATCTCGAGGGAGCAACAAAATTAGCCCTCGAGCGAAACACTGACCTTGTGACCAGCCGTGCAACCTTAGCCAATGCTCGAGCCGATTTAGCGGTTAAGGAAGCCGACCCGACTACTTTAATTGTGCCGCTCAGTCAGGCTAAAAATACCGTGGCGTTAAACGTGGTGCAGCTTGAAGCGCAAAAACTTTCGGTGTTCTCGAGTGTGCTAACTGCCTATATCAATTTGTTTGAGGCACAAGAAAATCTCGCGGTTCTCGAGGCGCAGACCAGTTTAGACCTGCGGAATTTAGAGATTGCCAAAGCAAAACTAGCGGCTCGCAATGGCACAGCGCTCGATGTTTCTAAAGCCGAAAGTACCGTCTCCTCGAGTAAACAAAGCCTTGCCGATGCCAAAGCGCAAATTCCGGTATTAAGTAACCGTCTCGAGTTGGTGATTGGGGCTAAAGGCGATTTAGCAGCTTCGGATGGTTTAGCAAAACTGGATGTTAAACTCGATGCGGCAGCCCTTGAAGCGGGTTTAGAAAGCCGAATTGGCAGTGTGCTGCAAGCCGCACAGAATGTCAGTTTGGCAGAGTTAAATGTCAAACTTTCCGATAATGATTTCACACCCCTAAATACCCTACGAGACAACCAAGCCACGCTCGAGAACAGCAAGCGCAGCTTAGAAACCAGTAAAGCCAATGCCGTCAACACCCTGCGTGATGCGATTCGCAATGCCAGCAATGCCCGTGAACGGGTTGGCATCAGTGCCAAGGATTTAGACAATGCCAAATCGAATTTAGAACAAGACCAAGCACGGTTTAAGGGCGGCAGTATCTCGAGAATTACTTTGCAACAAACCGAATTGGCATACACAAAAGCCCTGTACAGCCAAACCCAAGCTGTGGATGCGTACTGGCGTAACTTGGCAACCGTTTCGACTGCCAGTGGTGTGGACGTGATTGGTTTGGTGGCAAAACTTGGAGGAGGTGACAAATGAACAAACCAAAAAAGCGCTCTGGCTCGAGATGGTGGTGGGCTTTGCTGCTACTGCCCGTGATTGGCGGCGGATTACTTGCCACCGGAATTGTCAAACCGCCCGGCGCTAGTGCTGACCCAACTACCTTGGTTAAAGTCGAGACAGCCACAGCCGACTTAACCACTTTTCGGGTTTCGGTGACAGGACCCGGTTCACTCGAGGCGATCAGCAGCATGGACATCAAACCCAGTGTCAGTGGTACATTATCCATGATTGTTAAAGAAGGCGCTCGAGTGACGAGGGGGCAGTTAATTGCTCGGCTTGAAACCACCACCTTTAATCGCAATCTCGAGAATGCCAAGCTGCAACTCGAAAAAGCCAGAATTTCTTTGGAAAGTACCAAGTTAAACCAAGCGAGTAACCGCAGCAGCCAAACCCAAAGTCTGCAAAATGCCCAGAGTCAAATTAGCAATGCCAAACTTGATTTATCCACTGCCCAAAGTAATTATACAAATATGCAGCGTTTGTATAAGGCTGGAGGTGCAAGCCAGAACCAACTTGATGAAACCAGACGCAGCTTAGAAAAAGCCGAAAATAGCCTCGCTACTGCCCGTTTAAGTCTTCAGACCACACAAAGCACCCAGAACATCAAATCCTCAACCGACACCCAAGACTTACGCAACCAAGAACTGGCGATTCGTCAAGCTGAAATCAGTCTTGCCAGTAGCCAAACCGACCTTGCGAGCAGCAAAATCTATGCGCCTTTTAATGGGATTGTCTCGAGTGTGAGTGGGCAGATTGGCGGCAGTGTCGGCGGCTCAAGTATCCTGACCTTAATCGAGGACTCAAGCGTCAAAATTCCAGTGCAGGTGGATGAAACCGAAATTGCCAAGGTTAAAGTTGGTCAATCCGCCGAAGTAACTTTAGATGCGCTGCCCGATGAAACCTTTACGGGTAAAGTCACCGCCGTCAGCCCCAAAGCAGTCGTGCAACAAAATATAGCCGTTTTTTATGCGACTGTAACAATAGAAAACCCTGAGTTAAAACTGCGCCCCGGTATGACTTCGGAAGTCGAAATTATTGCCCAAGAATTCCAGAATGTCGTGGTGATTCCAAAACGCGCCGTGCAGACCGTGCGAAACCGTACTTATGTGAACCTTCAAAAACGCGACGGCACAGAAGAACTGACCCGAGTCAGTATTGCCGCCGAAGACGGCACAAATGTGGTGATTGATTCTGGGCTTTCGGCTCGAGACCGCGTGATTCTGACCACCAAAGAACGCACCACAAGCACAACCACGACCCAAGGCACATCACCATCGGGAGGACCATGAACAACATCCTCGAGTTGCAAAACGTTATCAAAAAGTATTACTTAGCCGATGAAGAATTCCAAGCCCTCAAAGGCGTGAGTTTAACTGTTCAGCGCGGCGAAATGGTCGCTTTAATGGGACCTTCTGGCAGTGGAAAAACCACGTTAATGCAAATTATTGGCTTGCTCGACGCGCCCTCCGAAGGCGCTTACCAATTGCGGGGACGCGATGTCACGACCCTAAACGAAAATGAACGCGCGAGGGCGAGGAACCTCGATATTGGCTTTGTTTTTCAAGCCTTTTACTTATTAACGCGGCAAAATGTCCTCGAGAATGTCGAAACTCCAATGATTTACGCTGGTATCCCCGCCAAAGAACGCCGTGAACGAGCCATGTGGGCGCTTGAACGGGTTGGGATTGCCGACAAATGGCGCAACTTACCCAGCCAAATTTCTGGCGGTCAAAAACAACGGGTCGCCGTGGCTCGCGCCCTGACCCTCGAGCCAGCCATTTTATTAGCCGATGAACCAACAGGTAACTTGGACAGTAAAACCAGCATCGAAATCATGAGTCTATTCCAAGCCCTGCACAATGAAGGCAGCACCGTGATTATTGTGACCCACGAACCCGAGATTGGCGAACACTGCCAGCGTATTGTGCGTCTGCGCGACGGCTTACTCGAGTCAGATACACCCAATCGGCAAGTCAGGAA
The DNA here is from genome assembly GCA_031388325.1 of Deinococcales bacterium. GTDB lineage: Bacteria > Deinococcota > Deinococci > Deinococcales > JAAFIG01 > JAAFIG01. The sequence goes on along the minus strand of JANNEE010000437.1, from coordinate 14,771 downwards.
GGCAGCATGAGTCTGGTTCTCGAGCAACCCCGAATTACCGAATTGGTCTCGAGTGGCGGCGGTGGGATGCCATTATCACAGACCGTGCAAATTGCGGCTCGAGCGATTATCGGTAATCCGCTTCGCAGCATCCTGACCACCTTGGGCGTAATTATTGGTGTGGCAGCCGTGATTGCCCTGACCAGCCTAGGCAGTGGGGCAACCAGTGGGATTCAAAAACAACTCGAGGGACTTGGCACAAATTTACTGACGGTGAGCAGTGGTTCGGGCGCAAGGGGCGGCGGTTTTGGTCTGGTGCGTGGCGGTGGACAACAAACCATTACGCTGGATGATGTCAAAGCCTTGCGTGAACAATTCTCGAGCCGCATCAGTGGCATTGCCCCAACGGTGCAGCGCAACATCCAAGCCAAAGCCGGAACAAATAATATCCAAGCCACAGTCATTGGTTCATGGTCAGATTATGCCTTGGTACGCAATACCATCCCAGAAAAAGGGGCATTTTTTAGCGAAACCGACAATAACGGACGAAAACGCGTGGCGGTAATAGGCTACCAAGTTGCCACCGATTTACTACTCGAGGTCGGCGGCAAATTTAAGCTCAGTGGGATTACGTTTAATGTCGTCGGGATTCTGCCCGATAAAGGTGACGCTGGATTTGCCAGTCCCAACACCCAGATTATTGTGCCACTCTCTACTTACTCGCAGCGCCTAGGCAGACAAAGCAGCACGGCTGATACCGTCTCAAGTGCCTATATTCAGGGCAAGGACAAAAACGACTTAAAGCAACTGCAAACCGATTTAATAGATGCGATGGCAAAATTGCACAAAAAAGAAGTTCCCGACGATTACGACTTTAATGTCCAAAACCAAGCTGATGCCTTATCCAGCCTCAACCAAGTCACCACCATCCTGACGCTTTTTTTGGGCGGAGTCGCTGGTATCAGTTTACTGGTCGGTGGAATCGGCATTATGAACATCATGTTGGTGAGTGTTACTGAACGCACCCGAGAAATCGGCATCCGAAAAGCCCTAGGCGCACGTCCTCGTGACATCCTGACCCAGTTCTTGGTCGAAAGCATTGCCCTTTCAGTCGGCGGCGGACTGCTCGGGGCTGGCATTGGCATTGGGCTGGCATTGCTGGCTGGCAGCGCCCTGAACATCACCCCAGTGATTGGACTCTCGAGCGTCCTGCTTGCCTTTGGTTTTAGTGCCTTTGTCGGCATTTTCTTTGGTTACTACCCCGCATCACAAGCCGCTAAACTTCAACCCGTGGATGCCTTACGGTATGAGTAGCCATTTTTCCTCTTTCCTCTCGCCCTTAATTTTTAGGAGGTACTTATGAAACGCAACATCGGAATTTTACTCGTCTCGAGTTTCGCGCTTGTTGGACTGGCTTTTGCCCAACAACAACCACCTGCGGGTGGTCAACCCGCAGGTGGACAAGGCAATATGCGAGCAGCGATGGAAAAATACCGCCCTTGGTTTGACTTATCTGAAAGCCTAATGATGATGCAGGAAGTAGATAAACAAAAAGGATTAGTGTTCACCAAAGCCCAAGTTAAAATCGGAATGCCAATCCTGACCGATTTAAGTAAACGGGCGGCTCTAGCCACCAAAGATGCCACAAAAATCCTCGATACGCTCGAGACCAAATTTGTCAGTGCCAAGCAACTGATTTGGATGGATAAGACCCGCCTTGCTCGAGAAGAAGAACGCCGTAAACGCGCCGAAGCCAGACGCTTACAACAACAAGGCAATGGACAAGCCCCAAATGTTGGTGCATTAGCCCAAGGTGCAGCTTCTGGCAGACCCGCAGGGGTTGGAGGTTTTGGCGGACGACCCGGTGGGCAGAATGGACAAACTGGTACACCAGACCCTCGAGCCAGAGCCTTGTTTGATGCGATGCAGAATAACAAACCATTTAATCCATTCAAAAGTGGGGTTCAAAGCGACGAGCTAAAGAAGTTCATGGCACTGTTAAGTAAACGCTAATTACTCTAAAATTTGAATACGCCGACCACCCACAATCGCATTTATTTCCAAAGACCCACCTAATGCTAGAACGTACCTTCTGAGCGTTGCAATTCGATGGTTCTTACGGCGCTCGAGTTTACTCAGTTGTGATTGAGTGATACCAACTCGAGCCGCCAATTCAACTTGAGTTAAATCAAGTGCTTCGCGTAAGTCTTTTAAGTCAAGTTCAAGCAGTTCCTGCTCCACTGCTTCATCAATTTGCTCGAGTTGATTATGACTAAATTTTTTTGCTCGAATAGCTTGCCAATTGTTCATATGTCCTCCATTTCAAGTAAATACTTTAGCCAGATTTCCTCAGATAGTCGAATCATTTTCATGTAAAATCGCTCATCGCCTGTTTTATCGCCACCAATCAGCAAAACTGCTTGTCGCTTTGGATCAAAAGCATAAAAAACACGTAATGGTTTACCTTTGCTTTGCACTCGAAGTTCACGGAGAGCAAAGGTAGCCCCACGGATTGAACTGGAATATGGAAAGTCTAAAGTCGTGCCTTTCACCTCGAGCAAACCAATAACTCGAGCGACTGCTTCAGCATCAGGGTCTGAAAGTTCAAGAAACCAAACCTCAAATTCTTCTGAACCAATCACCTCAACCATACTTAATTATGCCATAAAGTGACTATTTTTCAAAGTCATGGCAACTCAATCACTTGGGCTTGCAAACCCATCGGCACAATCCAAGCTGATTGTTGCATCTGTAAAAAAGCGGCTGCGTTACTTAGCAATACCTAGCGCATATTTCCAGAAGCCACACTCCGAAAAATCTTTTTAGGCAAGTTCAAGCAGTTCTTGTTCTTGCCTTTAAGCCACTCCAAACAAAGGATCAAATTCACGAACACGCCTAAGCACCCGTGCCGCTTTGAACTGGTCTGACTCGAGCAGCAACAAGCCCAATTGCTTCCCAATACGCACCGTTATATCTAGTAACATATGTCGCAACTCGAGAATCCAAGCAGAATCTATACCAAGCATAAACAAACCGCGATAACTCGAGAACAATGCCTCGAGTCTTGGAATATCAGTTGGGAATCGTTCCCCTGCCTTCAAAATGTTTTTTGCACTGCACACAATGTTCAAACGTGGATGCAGCTTATACAACCCTGTTTCAAAAAGAATTGGGTCAAAGGTAATGCTTGAATTACTCAACAGTGCTGTTCGTAATTTTCGCAACGCAATTTTGAAATACTCAAGATTGCGTTTTTCGTTTGTGTCGCCCCAAAGTGCCAAAATAAGCTCGTTACGGGTGCTCGCCCCATTGATGACCAACCATGCCAATAATTCTCGAGATTTGGCTAAAGGAATTTTTGCAACGGTACTGGAAATAAGAAAAATAGGTTTTTCCCATAAATCAACTTCAAACTCAACGCCATCCTTGGTGGTACTAACAACAAATTGTTGAAAAACTTCTGGATACCAACCACGACGAACACATTCTTGATACAAGCCAATCAAAAAATGTGGCTCGAGATTCAAAGAAAACCGATGACCAAGCCTTTCTAAAGACTCAACCAAGGCAGTGACCATAACACGAGTTAAGCAACCTTCTCGCCGAGCAATTTCTGCAAGATAAGCCTGCAAACGCGGTTGGTCAAAATCATCAAAAACACCATCCACCTGAACAAACCAGTTCTTAGCCCCGACGAAATCTGCACTGGCAAAAGCGAACATGCCTTGGACAAAATATAAGCGATTCAACTGTACCAAAGCCTCGGTAGGGCGTGAAATTTGAGCTTCGAGCAATAAATTTTTGGCTTTTCCTAAGTCGCTCGCAAGAATCGCCGCTTGAATCGCAAAAAGTCGGTAATTATAATCCGTGCCGCCCAAACCAAAAAACCCGCAACGTTCAATGCCTTCAGAAAAACTTTGCAAAGCTGCCAGAAAATTTCCCATTCTAAAATGCAAGATACCTTCTGTACCTAGCAACAATGCCAACCAAAAACTTTGGGTAGCTCGAGCCAAGGGCATACCTTTTTGGGTCATTTCTAGTGCTTCGGATAAGCGTCCCCAATCCGATAAGTAATTGGCAAAATTGTTATAACTTGCTAGGGCTTTAGCTGGTACATCCAATTTTTTGCATAACTCCAAAGAACGCTTAAACATCCGTTCGCAATCTACCCGCCGACCAACCGAACCATACGAAGCTGCCAAAACAGAAACAGTGGCAGCAATTAACATCTGATCACCACTTAATTCTGCACAATGGACAGCTTCCTCGGCAGCTAAAACATCTTCTTCTAAGCGACCAAGTTCTGATAAACCAGCCGCTAAGGTCATCAATAATTTGGCACGCATTCGGACATCGGATTCCAAAGTTAAGCCCTGATGTACAAACTCGAGTTGACGCTCAAAATTCCCTTGGTTGTACTCTCCAATTGCCATGAGCGCAAATAACAACGAATCTTCTGCCCCAGAATCTCGAACTTGTTGCAACAACTCATCCGCCCGTGGCAAATCACCCGTTTGACGCAAAGCCTGTACCAAACGCAATTGCAACCGTGTAGACAACTCGGCGGGTTCAAATGATTCCAATAAGTGCCGAATCCAACGAAACTCCTCACGGTTCACCGCAGGAACAACAATTAACTCGGCAATCCGATGTACCTCGGGCAGTGTCCTAGCCATCCGAAAATGCCGCAATGCTTCGAGCAACAAACCAGAACGCTCCGCCAAACTAGCCGCCGCACCATGCAACTCGGCATGACGCACAGGAGAACGCTGCAACCAAACCTCTAAGGCTTCTAACAACACCGAATGCGGCGAATACTGATTTACACCCAAAACCTGAAGCGGCAATCCAGCATTGACCACTGTTTGTAACCAGCCCTGCGGTAACACACAACCCAATTGCGCTGCTCCACGTTCATCCCAAACCTCGAGAACCGCAAGTTCAGCAATGGTCTCCCGCAACGGCAAACGCTCCAGCACTTCAAAAATAAGTTGATCCGAACGTAGTGCCAAACCAGAACCCGAAGCCAACAACGCCAATCCCACCGCCCAACCCTCGAGTGCCAAAGCCGCCAGACTTGCATCCCCAGAAAAACCACGCATTTGCAAATACGCCCGAGCTTCCTGAGTCGTAAACAATAAATCGGTCAAACCAAACAATGTTGCTTTACCATCCGCCACAAACCGCGCAATAGGCAAAGGCGAACCCTCAAAACCCGCCCATAAAACCCGATGCCGAAGCTCTAATGCCTCGAATAAGGTCTCGAGCCAACGCCCAGATTCAGCACTTAAACGCTCAGCCCGATCCAAAACCAACAACACAGGTTTACGCAGCCGATTGATGTCTAGCGCCAAAGCCACCGCTAACCGAGCCGGTAAAACCCCAGCCGCCAATGCCTCCTGCCACGAAGCAAATTTAGCTCGAGGCAAAATCAATTGCAACGCAGCCACAAGACTCTGAGCTAACGCCAAGGAATCTGCTGAGACATCCGACAACGAAACCCAAACCACCGTTCCCGAAAAACGCTGGGCAAATTGCGCCATTAAAGTCGTTTTGCCGTACCCCGCAGGAGCAATTAAAGCCAAAAACCGCGAATCCGCCGCTTCGAGTTGCTGCAATAAACGCGGACGTTCCAACACGACACTTGGCAAGCGAGAACGTGAAACAGACAAAGTAGGCATAGGCACAGTCTAACAAAGTCAGGCTCGAGCCATCTAAAACTAAAAAAAGTCGTGAGTGACAACAAAACCAATTTTGATTCCCCAACATTCCCCGCCCTTACTGCACAATAACAAAGTCATATCAACGGGAGGTATGACACCCAAACTCTCGAGAATTCAGAACTCGAGACGCACCAACGGAGGGAAATTATGAAACAACTATTTTCGACCCTAAGCCACAGCACAAGGCGATACCTCGCCGCGCTGACCCTACTATTCTTATTCTCGGCGTGTACCCAAACACCCACGCCAAACAACGACCAAAACAACCCAATAGAGATTTCCGATGAAGAAGGCAATAACTTAACCGCCCAAGCCGTACCCACAAATGGCTTAAAAGGCGATTATTACAACAACATCGATTTTACAGGAACACTGAAAACCCGTTACGATGCCAATGTCAACCGCAACTGGGGAACAGCCGCACCGATTAGCGGCATTGCCAACACCACCTACAGTGTGCGTTGGACTGGGCAAATTCTGCCACAATACAGCCAAGAGTACACCTTCTTTGTGACCTCGAGCGGCGGCGCTAGGCTAATGGTCAATGGTCAAGCACTGGTGAACAACTGGACTGACCACACCAGCAAAGTGGATTCTGGCAAAGTGACGCTGCAAGCCAATGTGAAGTACGATATTCGGCTCGAGTTTTTTAGGAACACAAGTAATCCAGCCATGATTAAGCTCGAGTGGCAAAGTGCCAGCCGCACCAAGCAAGTTGTGCCACAAGCAAGGTTGTATCCAACTGGGAGTAATGCTGCAAAAGCCATAACTGCAATTGCAGCAAGATTTAACCTTAATCTAAATGTTCAAGAATCTGTTCTAATACAATCAAAATCACAAGCTGCAACACTCATTGCTCCTGAAGTGGGTAGTTCAAATTTGGTATTTAGCGTCATTGATGGTGATACTGTCGCACTGCTATACAAACTTGAGAAAGTTGGTATTAAGTGGACAATATCTAATTTACTAGATAATACTTCTGCCGATTTAGGCGAAGCAAGACAATTTGTGAACGATAATGGTACACAGTCAGAAGCACAACGAATTGCATTACGATTAAAGTTACTTGAATATGTTACTAAAAAATTTATAAATGCAAACATCTCAGCTCAAAATACACAATTGCGACCTCAAAGTGTACTTCAAGATATTTTGTGTCCAATTCCTAGTTTTTTCTTACGTCCACCTACTTGCGGTCTTGACGATTGTGACGGAAAAGTTAATGATTTTTTGACAACCGCTTGTAATTTGATATTTATTCCAGCACGACTTTTCGAGCTTGTTCTTGCCGTAGCAAGCACTACTGTTCCACCTGCATGGGCAATTACAGGGGTGCTTATTGTAGAAAATAGTGATATTGCAGGGGATGTTACTGGTTCTTTATTTAATGGAAACCAAATAGAATTTTTTAATCTTGTTGCAAAGTGGCAAGCATACCTAAAATGTCTTGCAGATCATCCAATTACCTGTATCCGTGAATTGACTCCCATACCTGCTAGTGAAAGAAATGTAGTTAATGCAACAGGATTTTTACATCCCGGAGTACGCAATTCTGGACAAGATACTGCAAATGGGAAAGCTGTTAATATAATCATAACAAAGAGAGAATTTGTACCTGAAACAGTTGGTTTTACATCATTGTCTATTAGTTTTATTTCAAATACTCTAAGCCCGAACGAGGAAGACACACTGAATCTTGTTTATACGTGTCCTTCTACACCGCAGACGATTCGAGGAAAAGCAAAGTTCTGGCATGATGTTACAAACTTACCCAATCCAATTGAAGCGCTAGTAAGTGTGGAATGTTATGGTGAACCAAAGCTCACAGCAAATTCGCTTACGCTGGCTGCCCTGCTTAACTCGAGCGCAGAAGGTAAAATCACTGTAAAAAATGATGGAGAAGCAGACCTCAACATCACCCAATCCAGTTTCGTATTCACTAAATCAATACCAGAAGCATTACTGAGCATTCCTAACTTTGCTAATACAACACTTGCCCCCGGAGCTACAAAAGACTTCCCAGTAACAGGCACTTGTAAAACGACTGCGGGTATTCTCGAGGGTGAACTGACCCTTATTAGCAATGACCCAACCAGTCCTAAAGTATTGACTGTCACACTGAACTGTGTTGGCGGAATTGTCCATAAAATGCAATTTGGATTTATGGGCTGGGACAGTACATCCGAATTTGGTGGATATGCAACCGGCTGTGGTGGCTATCAGATCGTATCGTATGACATTCGGGTCTACAACAGATTCAGTGGTCTCGTTTCGTATGAAAAAGGTTTTGAAAAAGGTTTTGGTAATTTCTGTACCAGTACATTTAGTCCGACTTGGCAACAACTCGTCGAACAAGCAAAAGAAAAGGGTCGGATTGCTTTTGCAGGTGCTTATCAGAAATGGCAAGAGTCAGAAGGAAGTGCCTATGCTTGGTATGGTAATGGACACTGGGAAGAGTGTAGTAGTGGAAACAAAGTAATTTGTTATTTTGTGGATTATGTAATGAAGTAAAAACCGTTACCAGTAAGTTCGTTTAGTAGACCACAACCCACACAGAGTGAGCAATACCCTTACCACAAACCGCTCATCACAGCTTTTTTTGCAATCAATCTTCCCGCTTAAGCTCGAGCCAACAAACCCCCGTCACAGAATGGCGGGGGTTTAATTTCTCAAAAAAATTCTGTACTGCCTAAGTTCTTCAGCATTCAATCCTGTGGCAAATTGGATTTGCCCCAAAGTTAGCCAAATCGCCTGTAAATTTCTGGCAATTTCGAGCTTGGCTTTTTGATTGTCTAATCAACTTACTCAAATCTAGGCACTTTGCCGATGAAGTACCTGAGCCACCTTCAGCACCCGCTCGAGATTCGCACTTTGATACCCACTGGCTTCATAACGCTGCACTTGCTGTTCTTTTAAGCCAAGCCGAACCGCAAGTTCTTTTTGTGTTAGCCCAGCCGCAATTCTGGCTTGTACCAGTGCTTGTGGTAACTCGAGTAGGGCTTCTAAATTCAGTAGTTGTCTGCCACTGCCAGCCAGTGCTTCGTACTCGGTGATATCCTCGAGTAATTCTAGGTGCTGGTTGTAAAGTGCGTCGTACTGGACTTTTTGCAGTTTTGGATGCAAATGCAACGGTGGTTCTGCCTCAAACTTTTCTAAGGCTGCTTTGAATTTTTGTGCTTCGGATTTGCTGATGCGGTATTGGCGTTCATTGTGAATCATGGTTGTACCTCCTGCTCGAGAGAACTTAAATCAAGGTGGATAATGCCTTTTTGAGTTTGGGTGTCTTTGTCTATTTGAAAGAAATCAATGAATCTCGAGCCGTTTGGTGTGGCATAAAAGTCCTTTGGGAATAATTCGCCTTGGTATTTGGCTTTTTGGGTGGCTCGACGGTTGGAAAGGTCTAAAAGTACGGGGTCTATTTCGTCTGGATCGGTATTATCGAGTTCCCAACAAGCGTCAAATCTCCTGGTACGGGTTTATTGGAAATAAAACTGCCATCGAGCCAAACATTCTGACATCCTGCCTGGGCTAAGTTATTGATTGCACGGCGAAATCCAGCTAATAATAAAACTCGGTGTGCGGTGATGGCGTAGCGCTGCTCGAGTTCTGACCATGTGCAAGTGTGAATTCCAAGTGGGAGGTTGCCGTTTTTATCAAAAGTTGGAATCATTAACACAACAGTATCATTGGGTTAATTTTTAGTCAATCTAATTCAAAATTACAACTGTCTAGGGAATGACCGTTTTCATCTTTAAACTCTTCATCACAGCTTTTTCGTACTCGAGTTTCCCGCTTAGGCTCAAGTCTAAGCACTTTGAAGTCATATTTTTACCCAAACTAGATTAAACTCTTACCCATGCAGCCACTCGAGAATCGTAAAGAATAGACCCAAGGCACACTGGAAAAAGAATCGTTGTTGGGGAATCCCTTTGAACAGCTACAACTTTAGTTACAAAAAGCCAGTGCCGAAAATATCCGCCGAAATGCTAATAGACTATAATTATGCCAGAACTCCCCGAAGTCGAAACCACCCGCCGTATGCTCGAGCCAGCACTACTAGGGCGAGTGGTGCGTGATGTGCTGCACACCGACCCAAACCGTTACCGCAACACAGAAGCCATGCTCGGCAAGCAAATCCTGAAGCTCGAGCGGCGTGGCAAGTACCTAATTTTTCGCTTAGATGATGGTTTGGATTGCCTTGTTCACTTGAAAATGACAGGTAGTTTTAGGTTGCCACAAGCCAAAACTTTTCTCGAGCCACCGCGTTTTGAACGGCTTAGGCTGGTGCTGCACGACTCTGAAGTTAGTTATGTAGACTCGAGGCGTTTTGGTTTTTGGGAAATTGTGCCAAGCAACGATTGGGGGCATATCAAAGCCCTCTCGAGTATGGGTCCTGAACCGCTCGAGGCTGGTTTTACCTTAAAAGATTTTCAAGTGGCAATGAGTAAGGTTTCAAGGGTAAAACCAGCGCTTTTAAGCCAAAAACCCGTGGCTGGCGTGGGTAACATTTATGCCGACGAAAGCCTGTGGCTGGCTAAAATTCACCCAGAAGCCTCCCAGTTATCGGCTGCCGCAGCCAAGCGTTTGCATCAGGCAATTATTGAAGTCATGCAAAAAGCAGTTGCGGCTGGCGGCAGTACCTTATCGGATAATTCGTATCAGCAACCAAGTGGTGAATCTGGATATTTTCAATTCGAGCATCATGCCTATGACCGCACTGGACAGCCTTGTAGCCGTTGTGGGGCTGGAATAGAAAAGTACAGCTTGGCGGGTCGTGGAACACATTTTTGTCCAGATTGCCAAAGAAAGTAAAATATACAAGGGTCAACCTCGAATTTCTTTTACTTTTTTGAGACCGATTGGTTTCTTTTTAGCTGTGATAAACAGCCCAAGGTAGCGAATTTGTACTAAGTACAAAATTTCTCTCTTGTCTCGAGATTATTGTTTTGATGCCTCTCAGACAAGATAATTGAATTCTTAAGAGGTGATTTTAAGGCTGAAAATCTTGGTTTTTTACAAAAACACAAACAGTCTAAAACGTACTAATATGCACTTCTAATGGCAAATACACGCCGTACCACCAAAAAAGGGACTGCCGACCAAGCGAACGAAGCCATGTTCGCTGGCAGTATGCCTGTACTTTCCGAACTCACGCCCTTTCAAATCCTTGCACCCGATGGCAAACCCGTGCGCGAGGACTTGATTCCAGACCTTGATATTGTCGAGGAGATGTATCGTCAAATGTCGCGCTTACGACACTTGGACGATAAATTTATGCTCTTGTACAAAAGCCAGAAGCTCGGCAATTACGCGCAATTTGGTGGGCAAGAAGCCAGTCAGATTGGCAGTGCCATGGCACTTGACCAAAAACTTGATTTTATGGCTCCAATGTACCGCAACACTGCCGCCATGATTACCCACGGTTGGAGCATGAAACAAGCGATTATGTATTGGCGTGGACACCCAGAAGGTTGGCGTATTCCGAATGACCTAAATATCCTGCCAATTATTATTAGCATCCCCGGACAAATTGTTCACGCGGCTGGCGTAGCCATGGGTTTACAGATGCAAAAAACGGGTGGGATTGCCATGACCTATATCGGTGAAGGTGGCACATCCCAAGGTGATTTCCACATTGGAGTCAATTTTGCGGCTGCCCGCAAAGCCCCAGCCGTGTTTATCATCGAGAACAACGGTTGGGCAATTTCCGTACCACGCAAAGTTCAGTCTGGCGTAGACCACCTGATGCGCCGCGCCGAAGGTTACGGCATTCCCGGTTACTTGGTGGACGGTAACGATATTCTGGCGGTTCATACTGTGGCTAAAAAAGCTGTACAGGATGCCAGAGACGGCAAAGGACCAAGTTTAATCGAACAGATGACTTACCGTGTTCGTCCGCACACCACGGGTGATGACCCCAAAGCCTACCGTGATGAAAACGCTGACCCAAAATTCTGGGCAGAACAGCGCGACCCAATTGCTCGAGTTCGCCAATTTTTAACCGACGAAAAACGCTGGAACGAAGACCGCGAAGTTGCCATGATGACTGAAATTACCCAAGAATTCCAAGCGGCTTTGGATGCTGCTGATGCCACCCCAGCCCCAGACCCTAAAGCCCTTCTTGAGTATGTGTTTGTTAATCCACCACAGCAAATTCTCGAGCAACAAGAGATTTTAGCGCAGCGCATTTTGGAGGTGAACACATGAGCCAAGAAACCAAACAAATGACCATGGCAGCCGCCATCACCGATGCAATGGACATTATGCTCGAGCAAGACCCTAAAGTTGTGATTTACGGCGAAGATGTTGGCAATTTAGGTGGTGTCTACCGCATCACCACTGGATTACAAAAAAAGCATGGCGAAGACCGTGTTTTTGATAGCCCACTGACCGAATCTGGGATTATTGGCACAGCGATTGGGGCTGGCGCAGTTGGAATGCGTCCTGTGGTTGAATTGCAATTTGGTGGCTTTATGATGCCCGCCTTTGACCAGATTTTTAGCCATGTTTCGCGTTACCGTTACCGCAGCCGAGGACGTTATAATGTGCCGATGGTGGTGCGTTTTCCTGTTGGTGGTGGTACTGGCTTACTCGAGCAACACGCCGATTCGCCCGAAGCCCACCTTGCCCATTTACCCGGAATTAAAATCGCTTACCCAAGTAACCCCTATGATGCCAAGGGCTTGTTAATCAGTGCCATCGAAGATGATGACCCTGTATTTTTCTTTGAAACGATAGTCCGATACCGCGACCCGAAAATTCGCATGGACGTACCGACGGGTTATTACAATATCCCACTTGGTAAAGCCCGAATTGCCCGCCAAGGCAAAGACATAACAATCATTGGGTACGGCGGCATGATGCAAAACATCGAAATGGCTGCTGAAGCTGCTGCAAGTGCTGGTATTGAATGCGAAGTGATTGATTTAAGAACCATTGTGCCACTAGACATCGAAACCATCCTCGAGAGTGTCAGTAAAACTGGGCGAGTAATCATTGTTCATGAAGCCTCCAAAACAGCCGGTGTAGGTGCAGAAATCGCAACCCAAATCATCGAAAAAGCCTTCTACGAACTCGAAGCCCCCATCGAACGGGTATGCGGCTTTGACACCATGCCAAGCCCGTTTAATAGCCTCAATCACCTCTCGAGACCAGAAGCGCACCATATTGCTGCCGCTATTCAAAAAGTTTTAAGCGCCTAACCGTAGGGGCGAGGCATGCCTGCCCCTACAATACGTGGATACACGAGGAGAACCCCATGTCAAAAGAAATGCTGATGCCAGTCATGGCAGAATCCATTGTTGAAGCCGAAATCCTCAAATGGATGGTTAAAGAAGGCGATACTGTCACCGAAGGACAAATGATTGCCGAAGTGATGACCGATAAAGTCACCACCGAAATCCCCGCGCCGTACTCGGGAATTCTCGAGAAGATTGTGGCTAAAGAAGGCGCTGTGGTTGAGGTCAAAAAAGTCATTGCGATTATTGGTGATGGCTCGAGTGCGGCTGTGGCAGCCCCCGTTGCTGCCAACAACACAGTCAAACTCGGAGATGATTCTCAGAGCGCCACCGAAAGCGCCACCAACAGCAGTTACGGAATGCCGACCAAAGCTGTCGCCCTAAGTTTTGGCAATACCGCCAAAGCCACCTCGAGCAGCCCCGTCAAAACAGCCGGAGTCAACAAATTTGGTCGCCCCTTGGCTGTTCCAGCCGCTCGTAAATTGGCAAGGGAAGCTGGAATAGACATCATGGAAATCCCCGGCAGTGGTCCAAATGGACGGGTTGGGGTCGAAGATGTCAAAGATTATGTCGAAGCCGCCAGTGCCAGTACCTACAGTGGTACAAGCCTTGTGCCGAGTGTCGCGCCTGTGGTGGTGACTGCGCCCGTCGTGGCTGCCAGTGGTGGCGGTATGACCGTTCCACCGCCGCAGTACCGCACCCCAAAGGGTTTGGAGCATCTCGAGACCCGCACGCCGCTTCGTGGAATGCGCCGCGTGATTAGCAACGCGATGATTGCCAGTCATTTGTACACGGTTCGTACCCTCACGGTAGACGAAGCCAATTTGACTGCCTTGGTGGATTTACGTGAACGCCTCAAACCAACTGCCGAAAAAGCGGGCGTGAAAATTACTTACTTGCCATTTATTTTTAAGGCGGTTGCCAGCGCTCTAAAAGCCTTCCCAAATGTCAATAGCAGTTACGACGAAGCCAGTGGCGAAGTGGTGCATAAGCAATACTTTAACCTTGGCTGTGCCGTAGACACCGAAGCGGGTTTAATCGTCCCCGTGGTTAAAAACGTGGACAGCAAAAGCATTTTAGAGATTGCCAAGAGTATCACTGATTTGGCTGGAAAAGCCCGAGAAGGCAAACTAACCCCAGATGAAATCAGTGGCTCGAGTTTTGCAGTTACAAACATTGGCAGTGCTGGTAGTTTGTTATCTTTCCCGATTATCAACGCCCCAGATGCGGCGATTCTTGGAGTTCACACCATCGTAGACCGCCCAATTGTCAAAGATGGTCAGATTGTGATTGGTAAAATGATGTACTTAAGTCTTTCATTTGACCACCGTTTAATAGATGGTGCAGAGGCTGCGAGGTTCTTAAAACAAGTAACGCGCTTGCTCGAGAATCCAGATTTACTTTTGCTAGAAGCAATTTAACCCACTTAATGGATGACAGGCATTAAATGCCCATCATCCTTATTTTGTCTTCTGGTCTCGAGTTACAATAAACCCATGACCCGACAAGCCACAATTGAACGCAAGACCTTAGAAACCCAAATTCGTTTAAGCCTTGACTTGGATGCACCACTCGAGGGGAATTTAGAAACAGGCTTGGGATTCTTAAACCACATGTTAGACGCATTCAAACGCCATGCTCGAGTTGGTTTAAGCGTGACCGCTACGGGCGACTTGCATGTAGATACACACCATTTAATCGAAGATTGCGGCATTAGCCTTGGGATGGCATTTGCTAAAGCACTCGATAATAAAACAGGTCTCGAACGCTACGGGAGTGCTTTTGTGCCGATGGATGAGACGCTTGCCCATGTGGTCATTGATTTTTCTGG
>JANNEE010000427.1:0-3560 GCA_031388325.1 Deinococcales bacterium | reverse complement strand
GAGGAAAAAGCCGCTACGACACTGGGCATCCGTGGGTCTATAAATCCGATATTGCCAAACTGCCCGAAAAGCCCGGTCTCGAGGACATCCAAGACATCCGTGGCAACCATCTTGGCTGGGCGGCGGTCAATCCAGCTTCTGAAATCACGGTGCGTTTTTTATCAAAGGGTTCGGTGCGCCCCAACATCTTGCAGCGCTTGGAACGTGCCATTGAATTTAGGCGCTTTCTGCACGTCAATGGCGATTCGTTTAGGATTGTCCATTCGGATGCCGATGGACTGCCCGGTTTAACCATAGATAAGTACAACGATTACCTTGTCATTCAGCAAAATTGTGCTGCCCTCGAGCCGTACTTGCAAGATATGTTGCGGGTTCTAAAACGCGAATATAAACTCAAGGGTATTCTGGGGCGCTTTGACTCGAAAATCCGGACGCTCGAGGGCTTAGAAATGAAAGTTGAAGCCTTATTCGGCGATGTCCCAGAGTGGATTACCTGCCGTGAAGGAGAAATTAGTTACCGTGTTGACCCGTGGAAAGGGCAGAAAACAGGGGCGTTTTTAGACCAGCGTGATAACCGCATTGCCCTTGCTGAAGTCGGTTTTGGTAAGGCACTGGATATTTTCTCCTACCATGCCTCATTTGGGCTGCATTTAGCTAAGGTCTGTGATTCGGTCGAGTGTATTGACTCGAGTGCCGCCGCCTTAGAACGCGCCGAGGACAACGCCCGTTTGAATGGCATCAGCAACATGATTTTTACCGAAGGCAACGCCTTTGATTGGCTGCACCAGACCGACACCGCCAATCGGTATCACACGATTTCTTTAGACCCACCCGCCCTTGCTAAAGCCCGCAAAGATTTGGACGGGGCGTATCGGGCGTACAAAGAACTCAATCTTCGGGCGCTTAAATTACTCGAGCCGGGTGGTTTTTTGGGGACTGCCAGTTGCAGCTTTCATGTCTCCGAATCCGATTTTTACATCATGCTCGAGGATGCGGCTGCCGATGCTGGGCGGATGGTGCGGATTCTCGAGCGCCGAAGTCAGGCAGCCTGTCACCCCGAAGTGCTGAATTTTCCCGAGAGTCGGTACTTAAAATATGCACTTTTACAGGTGATGTAGGTCTGTTTGTAGGTTGTTAGGTTGTACTGAGTCCTAAGCTAAAAAAACCAAGACACCAGACTTTCTTAGTGTTAGACTTATAGCTATGCAGGATAAGACCAGCACCGCTTGGGAGTCAGTCGGTTTTGACTTGTCTGGTGTCTTGGATTCGGCATCAGCCGGTTTGGTCTTGCGGATGTTGGCGCAGCGTGACCCTGATACATATGCTCATTCTGAACGGGTTTCGCGTTTGGTGGTGCGAATTGGTGAAGAACTGCATTTAACCCCCGATGAACTCGAGACACTGCGGCTTGGGGCGCTTCTGCACGACATTGGTAAAATCTCGGTCAATTTGGGGATTTTGAATAAACCCTCTAAGCTCGAGTCGCACGAATATGTTTTGGTGCAGAACCATACGGTGCTTGGCTTTGAGTTCTTACAAAATGTTCCGGGTCTCGAGCGTTTTGCCTTAATTGCCCGTTCGCACCATGAGCGCTATGATGGCAAGGGTTATCCAGACCTTCTGGTCGGTGAGGATATTCCGTTTTTAGCGCGGATTGTGGCGGTGGCAGATTCTTTGGATGTCATGCTGAACGGTCGGGTCTATCAAAAACGGCGTACTCCAAGAGATATTATTTTAGAAGTCTCTAAAAATGTGCGAACCCATTTTGACCCACAAGTGGTCAATGCTCTGATGAATGTTTGGCAATCGGGGGCGTTGCCGCTCGAGGAAGCCGAATCTCAACTGACCGAATAAAACAAGTGTTTGTTTGTGGCGTAGGGCTTTCCTTCGTTTCGGGCATTTGTTAAACTGTCGCTGTTCTTGTATAATTTGCTTCGTGAAAGATAGCACGAGCAATCAACCTTGGAGGAAACCATTGTGAACCAATACCTAAATGTTTTTATCATGTTCCTTGTCGCGGCTGGCATCGGGGTGCTTGCCTTGCTGGTTGGCGCAATTTTGGGACCAAAAAAACCTTCTCGAGCCAAAAACATGTCTTACGAAAGCGGCAACGACCCTATCGGTAGCGCTCGAGAACGCTTCCCAGTTCACTTTTACTTGGTGGCGATGCTTTTTATTATTTTCGACATCGAAACCGCTTTTTTCTACCCACTGGCAGTTGCCTATAACAAACTCGGGCTTTTTGCTTTTTACGAAGCCCTTGCCTTTGTTTTCTTGGTTGGCATTGGGTACTTCTATATTCTTAAAAAAGGCATCTTGGACTGGAAATAAATCAGCTTTGGGCTATCAGCTTTGAGCTTTGAGGCAACAAAACTTAGGAGTAACAATGTCAACCCTAAAAGACTTATTTGAAAAAGATGTCCAAGAACTCGAGAACGAGGGAATAGTTTTTGCGACCCTCGAGAAACTTGTGGCTTGGGGACGCAGCAATTCTATGTGGCCCATGACCTTTGGGCTGGCTTGCTGCGCCATTGAAATGATGGCATCCACCGATGCCCGTAACGACCTTGCACGCTTTGGCTCGGAGGTTTTTCGGGCTTCACCGCGTCAATCTGATGTGCTGATTGTGGCTGGGCGCTTATCCAAAAAAATGGCACCCGTGATGCGCCGCGTGTACGACCAAATGCCCGACCCCAAATGGGTGATTAGCATGGGCGCATGTGCCTCGAGCGGCGGCATGTTCAACAATTACGCGATTGTCCAGAACGTAGATAGTGTTGTCCCTGTGGATATTTTTGTCCCCGGTTGCCCACCGCGCCCCGAAGGATTGATTTACGCCGTGATGCAACTGCAAAAGAAAGTACGCGGCGAAGCCATGGATGATTTTGGTACGCCCCTACCAATGGTGGAAGCATGGACAAGATAAGAGCAGAGAAAAGAGGAGAGAAGAAAGAGGAAGGTAAACTCTCCTTAAACCGTAGGGGCGAGGTACGCCTCGCCCTCTTTGGAGGACACCCATGAGTTCATTAGTTACCGCCCTCGAGAAAGCTGCCTTACGTGAATACCCAGTTCTCGAGGGGAAAATTAAAACGGTTGTGGCAGCCCTAGACACCTTCAAAGCCTTTTTATTTGAATGTAAAGCTGTCGGTTTTAGTCTCTGTGCCGATGTCATGGGCGTGGATTATCTCGAGTACACCGAATTTATGCAAGAACGCTTTGCTGTCATTTATAACTTGTTAAATGCTAAAAATGGTGAACGGATTTTGGTCAAGGTTTATGTCCCAGATGCTACTAAAATCCCAACTGTGACCGATATTTGGCGCACTGCCGAGTACCACGAACGCGAAGTTTATGACCTACTGGGGATTGAGTTTGAAGACCATCCAGACATGCGTAAAATCCTCACTCCAGAGGACTTAGACGGGCATCCGCTTCGTAAAGACTTTCCGCTTGGCGAAACGCCAACGCTTTTTCGTGAAGGGCGTTTCTTAGACCCTTCGGCTTTTCGGGCTGGTTTAAGTGGTAAGGATACTGGTTTATCGGGTTGGCGCGGTGGTTCA
>JANNEE010000596.1:0-3543 GCA_031388325.1 Deinococcales bacterium | reverse complement strand
GAAGCCTTGGCTCGAGCGCGGCTAGAACGCCTCCGCAGTGGCTTTGTGCCGTGTCCGATTTGTGCCACCCTAACCGAGAAATCAGAGCCTTGCGCCCATTGTCGGATTACGCTGCGCTCGCCGCTTGCAACTCAGTGGCGTTCTAAAATTGTTCGTAACCCAGATTTATTACTGAATCACAATGAACCAGACGAAATCATGAGTTGCGCCAAGTTCTTAGCCCTCGAGTATTTACAAGGACAACTCGAAGCCTTAGCGTTGCAAATTCTGGCACAGAACGCCCCAGAAATGCGTTTTTACCTCGAGCTTACCGCCAAGGCGTATTTGGCACTGCATCTCGAGCAGCCATTGTTGAGTATTTCCCCTAAAGATTGGCGACATTTGCCAGAACGGATTCGCGGGATTCTCGAGGCGTAAATTTGCGCCGTTGGCATGACAGGTTTATGTGCCTTTGTCTTCGCCTCGGTCAATGTTTTCCATATGACTTTGCAACATTGCCTTAAATTGCGAAGCAAACATCGAACGTTGAGACCGTAGCCGCTCCATTTCCACACGAATGTCTCTGGCTTTATTTAAGGCTTCGCGCAGCAATTGTTCTTTTTGATTTTCGGCTTCTTGAAGGAGCGTTTGGGCTTGGTGTTCGGCATTTTTAATGCGTAAACTGGCTTCGCGTTCGGCGTTCAGTTTCATTTCGTTGGAGATTCGTTCAGCACTGACCACGGCGCGTTTAAGGGTTTCTTCGCCTTGACGTAATTCATTGACTTGGGCTTCAAGTTGCGTAATTCGTTCTTGGTTGTTTCGCATTCCACGTTCGTACTCTTCGAGGTCTTCGGCAACACTCATCAGAAATTCGCGCACGTCTCTTTTGGAATACCCAGAAAGCGCATTTGAAAATTCTTGGTGGCGTACATCGAGTGGTGTGCGTTTCATGGATTCCCCTAAACCACTCTACCTGAGAGCGGATGAGAACAACAAGGGTGAAAGGCAAAAGGCAAAACAGTTTTCTCGAGAATTATCAGATAAAACAGGCTCTACCGATGCGTAAGATGGTTGCGCCTTCGTTTATTGCCAGTTCAAGGTCGTCAGACATGCCCATACTCAGATGCTCGAGACCGAGCGAATCGCGCAGTTTTGCCAGTCCCGCAAAGGCAGCTTGAGCAAGTGCAGGGTCTTGAGGCGCAACCGTCATTAAGCCGCGAACCATTAGACCCAAGTCCCTTGCAGTCGCCAAAAGTTCAGGCGCTTGGTTTGGGCTTGCGCCGTGTTTCTGCACTTCAAAGCCCATGTTTATCTCGAGCAGAAGTTCTGGGGTTTGAAGCCAAGTTTGGCTGCGTTTGGCAATCTCCTCGAGCAAGCGCTGGCTGTCTACGCTGTGAATCATGCTAAAACCCGCACAGAATTTAACTTTATTGGTTTGCAGATGCCCGATTAAATGCCATTCTAAATTTGGCTGTGCCTCGAGTTTTGGCAATGCCTCTTGGATACGGTTTTCGCCGAGGATGATGTGACCATGTGCCAGAACTGCCGTGCCGATTTCCTCGAGCGTATGCCCTTTGGTGACGGCAATCAGTTTGATGTCGCTTGGGTTGCGCCCAGCCTTTTGGCAAGCTGTTTGGATACGGGTTTGTACATCTGAAAGCATAATAATCCTTTAGTAATGCAGTTGCCGCACAATGGTTTCGTCTTTGCTGCTTTTATCAGCTTTAAGCTGATGCTGGCGCAATAATTCTAAAAAAATCGCTTGATGCCCTAATGAACTGTGCTGACCCATTGCCCACACACGACCCGCTTTTTTGAGTGCTTGGTGTTCTTCGGCACTCGCCTCACGCAGTTTTTGCCAACCGCGCATCAGACTTGGGCGACCACTCGGATTTGCCCCATCACTACCCAAAGCGTTCAGCCACAGCAAAGGCTCGAGACCATCAGGCGCACGAAACCCCAGAATCTCTCCTTCGATGTCCCTGATATGCGAATTATACTGCTCGATAATCATGTTGCAAGCCGCGATACTTTCTGCTGTTGGTGGGCTGGTATCCAGCCAAGCCATCAAGCCAGAAATAAACCAACGCTTGGCAGGGGCAGCACTGCTTGGGTACAACTGCAAAACTCGAGCGCAGCCATAGTAGTTGGGGGCAGGTTGATGCAGCCTCACCGCCCAGAATTGCCCAACTTCAAGGTGGACTGTGGACTTCGCCACAAAAGGATAGCTTGGTTTTTTACGCACGGTCTAAGCATAAACGAGATTGACCCGAGCGTGCCGCGCAAGCCCCTACCTTTAGGTCTGGGATTTAACCTTTTCACCTATTTACCTTTTAATCTATTCCCATGACCCTATTTGAACGCATCATTGCAAAAGAAATCCCAAGCAGCATTGTTTTTGAGAACGAGGCATTTATTGCTTTTAAGGACATCAACCCAAAAGCTCCTGTGCATGTGCTGTGCGTGCCAAAAAAAGTCTCGAGTCGGCTTGACGAATTAACCGCCTCTGAAATAGGTGAGTTGTTTCAAACAGCCACAAAAGTAGCTCGAGAGGCTTGCGGCTTAAAGGATTACCGTTTGGCAGTCAATCTTGGAGCAGAGGCTGGACAGATTATTTTCCATACCCATGTGCATATTTTGGGTGGCTGGACAAACTTAAACGCTGAATCACATCACGATCAGATGGGTCAGAAGTGAACTGTTAGAATAACCCCATGACACAAAAAGTTGCATTGATTACAGGCGCAGCCCAAGGCATTGGCAAACGCACTGCCGAGGTTTTGGCAGAACGTGGTTTTGCCTTGGTCTTAAACGACCTCCGCCCAACGAATCTCGAGTTAGGTGTACCAACCCTAGAAGCAACTGGCGATATTAGCGACGAGTCCGTCGTTAAGCATTTTGTGGCGCTCACTTTAGAACGATTTGGACGCATAGATGTACTGGTCAATAATGCCGGAATCAGTTGTATCACGCCTGCCGAAAACACCAGTCTCGAGCAATGGCAGAAAGTCATGAATGTTAATCTAACCGCACCATTTTTGCTCTGCCGAGAATTTGGCAAACTGATGCTGCAACAAGGTTCTGGTAGCATTGTCAACATTGCCAGTGTTGCGGGACTACTTGGCATTTCAGACCGAAGTGCCTACAACGCCAGTAAGCACGGAGTCGTTGCGATTTCCGAGACGTTGCATCACGAGTTCGCCATGCTGGGCGCCACCCCGAAGGTGAGCGTGTTGTGTCCAGGATGGGTGAATACGGGCATTGGTGATTCCGAACGGAACCGCCCTGATCATCTTGCGGTCACGAATGAAGTTGACGAAGCCGCCGAGGCCTCGGCCGAGCCCATGCGAGACATGCTTCGCAGCGTCCTCGCGAACGGCATGGACCCCGACGACGTCGCTGCGAAGGTGTTTGCCGCAATCACAGCCGAGCAATTTTGGATCCAGACGCATGCCGAACAAGACGGCGACAAGTGGATGAACGCGGTCAACAGCCGCCTCGATTCTGCGCGTAACCGCACGAACCCAACGTTGGCGCTGGTCATTTGATGGTCGCGCACGCGAC
>JANNEE010000405.1:0-3525 GCA_031388325.1 Deinococcales bacterium | reverse complement strand
GGACTATCCAAACTTGGGAGTCGTTCACCTGCCAAAAGTCAAGCTGTGGTTGGAACACCCGCCTATATGTCGCCAGAACAACTGGACTCTAAAGCCTCGAGTAAATCAGACCTTTGGGCTTGGGGAGCAGTGGTTTACGAGATGCTGTCTGGGGTTTCGCCATTTAAGCGCGAAAGCATGATTGAAACATTTCAGGCACTCTTGTTAGAAGAACCGATTCCTTTGCAAACTCGAGTCCCCAAAGCCCCAGAAGTGCTGCTGAATTTAGTACAGCAGTGTTTACAAAAAAATCCCGATGAACGCCCACTTGATGCCAGAGAATTGGTACGGAGCTTAACTCAAGCAAGCCCAAGTACAAATCGCAGTTCGGTACTGTTGCTGCCTGTGCCGTCCACAGCTTTTATTGGGCGCGAGAACGAATTGCACGAGTTATCTGAACGTTTTCAAAATACCCGACTTGTGACCATCACGGCGGCTGGCGGTATGGGCAAAACCCGTTTAGCCCTCGAGTACGCTCGGATTCATCAGTCTGATTATGCGGGTCAAGCCTACTTTATTGATTTAGCCAAAATCACCGATGCCAATTTGATGGCGGGTCTGATTCTCGAGACGGTGCTTGGGCGGGTATCCGAAGACCCAAAACAGCGTTTATTCCAAGAACTTAAAGATAAAGTGTGTTTGTTGGTGCTTGATAATTTTGAACACCTGATGCCCGCTTCAACCTTTGTGGCAGAATTGCTTGGTCAAACCAATCATTTGCATCTGCTGATGACTTCCAGACAAACCCTTGGGTTAAAAGCCGAAACGGTTTTTGGACTGACGGGTTTAAGCACACCCACCGAGACTGGCTTTACTTCTAACCACGCCGCCATACTTTTTACTCGAGTAGCACAACGTTTTGACGCTAATTTTAATTTACAAGATGAGGATTTTGAACTTTTCAATCAGATTTTTATGGCAGTGGGTGGAATGCCTTTGGGTTTAGAACTGGCAGCCTCTTGGTTACGCAGCCTGAGCCTAAAAGAAATCCTACAAGAACTCCAAAACAACACCGATTTTCTAAAAAGCCAAGATGACCATGTGTCTGAGCGTCACCGCAGTATGTCGGCGGTGTTTGCCTCGAGTTGGGATTTATTAAGCGCAGTAGAACAAAATGCCTTGGCGCAACTGACGATTTTTCAAGGTGGTTTTGACCGCGATTTGGCTCGAGTTGTCTGTCAAGTGGATATGGTTTTGTTGCAACGTTTGGTTAGTAAATCCTTACTCTACAAAAGTGAACCGCACTTTCGTTTTCATGAAATGATTCGTCAGCAAGCGGCGAACCGATTAAGCAGCCTAGAACAGCCGCGTTTACTCGAGAATTTAGTGAACGAATGTTTAAGTATCGCCAAAAATTGGTTTAACAAACGCCAAAGCGGACAGCAACACCAAAGTGTTTTTGAGCGTTTGACCCAACTGACCGATAATTTTCGCTTGGCTTTAGAATACAGTTTAGAACATCAAAAAAGTAAATGCCTCGAAATCTTTTTGCTCTTGGGGCATTACTGGTCTATTCGAGGTTATTTTAAGGAAGCCCTGTACTGGCGTGAACAACTGCGTCAAACCATGAATTTCACAGCCCTAGAAAACTTATCAGTCGAAACACTCCATATCCGTTGGTTGGATCGCACAGGCAAGTACCGCGAAGGTTTAGACATTGGTAAAACCTGTTTAGAACAAGCCGTAAAACTCAATCTTGTGACCCACCAAGCCCAACTGCATTTGCACCTAGGTCAAATTTTACTGAACTTAAACCAATTAGACCAATCTAAACAACATCTTCAACAAGCAGTGCGTTTATTTCGTCATCAAAACCAGACTTTTAGCAGCATCGAAGCAATTAATTCGCTTGGTGTGATTCATAATCTACTTGGCAACCTCAAAAAAGCCCGCTCGAGTTACCAAGAAACGATTCGGATTTGTCTAACTTTTGGTGAGGAACGTATTGCCCATATTGCAGCAATCAACATTGCCACCGTGGATTTGGTCGAAAGCAACACGATTATCCACCTAGAACTTTTTACCAAGGCACTCGAGTACGTCAAAAAAATAAAAGATTTGGTCAATCTTTCCGAAAGTTATTCACTGTTTGGCTATTACCAAATAACCACGCAGAACTACCGAGAAGCCAAACAGTGTTTTCTCGAGGCGCTACATATCTCGAGTTCCTATCAAAACGAAGTCGAATGTAGTGTCCATCTGCTTTTTCTGGGTTTTATTGCTGGGCTGGAAAATAATGCAGAACAAGCCGCACGATTGCTTAAAACTTCCAACCAACTCAATCTAAATTTTACCAATGGCTATTATTCTTTTGAATTATTCGCTAAACGAATGAGTAACAATCCTCGAATCAGTCAGCTTTGGGAGCAAGCTAAAACGCAAACCATCAGCCCGATAACTTTAGAGTTGGCGGTCGGGCTTGCCTTCGAGTAATCTATTGCTGTTTTTATGTAGAATTTTTGCGTTCTGACCAGTAGAATCTAGCTGTGGTTGGGTCTAAGGTGCTTCATTATCAAATCATTCGTGAAATTGGCACGGGTGGGATGGGCATTGTTTACCAAGCCTTTGACACATGGTTAGAGCGCCCTGTTGCCCTTAAATTCCTGCACGAATCGCAGCGCCTGAGTTTGGCTGCCTTACGCGCCTTTGCCAGAGAAGCCAAAATTGCCGCCCAGCTTGACCATCCACATATTGGCACGATTTTTGCCTTAGAACGCAGTGAAGAAGCGGTGTTTCTGGCAATGGCGTATTACCAAGGTGAATCGCTGAACGAGCGCTTAAAACGCGGGGCATTGCCGCTCGAAGAAGCTAAGCGTATCGCTTTAGAAATCGCTAAAGGGCTTGAACACGCCCATTTGCATGGTGTGGTTCACCGCGATATTAAACCCAGCAATGTTTTTTTGGCGAGCCAACCAGACGGCTCGAGCAGCACAAAAATCCTTGATTTTGGACTATCCAAACTTGGGAGTCGCTCACCTGCCAAAAGTCAAGCTGTGGTTGGAACACCCACCTATATGTCGCCAGAACAACTGGATGGCAAAGCCTCGAGTAAAACCGACCTTTGGGCTTGGGGAACTGTGGTCTATGAAATGCTGTCTGGGGTTTCGCCTTTTGAGCGCGAAAGCATGACTGGTATTTTTCAAGCTATTTTGTTGCAAGAGCCAATACCACTCGAGTCTCGAGTGTCAGACGCGCCTGAGGTACTGCTTTCCTTGGTGCGTCAATGCTTACGCAAAAACCCAGAAGAGCGCCCACTCGATGCCAGTGAGTTAATCCGTGCCTTACAACCTAGCCGTGTGCTTTTGGCTCGAGTCAATCAGGATCATTTGCCAATGCCGACCACGGTTTTTATTGGACGAGAACACGAACTGCTCGAACTTGAACAACAATTTGTGGGGACTCGGCTTTTAACCATTGCTGCGCCCGGTGGCATGGGTAAAACCCGTTTAGCGCTCGAGTATGCCCGCTTGCACCGCGCAGAATTTG
>JANNEE010000593.1:0-7186 GCA_031388325.1 Deinococcales bacterium | reverse complement strand
AATCTCTTTGGGTCTGATTCCCCGAGGCTTGCCTCGTAACCGCGAAGCGGAGAGCTTTTTTGCGTGATGGGATTTAGAATTAACTTGTGAGCCTGTATTTGCACAAAAGCCATAATGTCAGTGTACTTTTGTATCATATTGTTTGTCCTGCGAAATATCGAAAGGCTGTGTTCACGCCTGAAGTTGGAAGCGTGCTTAAAGTTATTTGTAACGAGATTGAGTTGCGTTATGAAATCATTTTTCTTGAAATAGGAGCGGATAGTAATCATGTTCATTTTCTGGTGCAAAGTGTGCCGACCTATAGTCCTACAAAGATTGTGCGGATGATTAAGAGTTTAACTGCTCGAGAATTGTTTGCTCGAGTACCGAAAATCAAGAGGTTTTTGTGGGGAGGAGAACTATGGTCGAGTAGTTTTTTCATCTCGAGTGTTGGTAAACACGGAAGTGAAGGAACAATATCTAGGTACGTTGCGAATCAAGGTGGAGGAGAGTACCGTCAGATTGGTTCTGTGGTTGAAGTGTAGGATAGTTTATTTGGAGTTGAAGACCCCATTAAGGGGCTATCCGAAAAGTAAATAGTGTGGCAAACTGAAGTCATGAGTACAACACAAATCCACCAAAAAGAAATAGACCAACAACCAACCATCTGGACTGTCTCAGACGAACTCTGGAAACGTTTAGAACCCGAACTAATAATCAAGAAAACTAGAAAGAAATCAGGTCGTCCACGGCATTCTGACCGCCAAATCTTCAACGGACTAATCCACCTTGCCAGAACAGGCAGTCAATGGTCTGCTTTCCCAAGGGAATTGGCTGCAAAAAGCACAGCTTTTGACCGATTTAAGGATTGGGTTGAAGTTGGAGCGTTTCAACGAGCTTGGAGTATCCTACTCGAGGAATACGATCAGCACATTGGTCTTGAATGGGATTGGCAATCGGCTGATGGATGCAATGTTAAAGCACCGTTAGGAAAAAGGGGGATAGCGGTGAAGAACAAGACACTGGGAGTAATCCTACAGACCGAGGAAAAGTAGGTTGTAAAAGGCACGTCCTAAGCGATAAAAAGGGTATTCCTGTAGCAATTGTGTTATCTGGGGCAAATCGGCACGATATGAAAAAACTCGAGGACTTGCTGGGTGGGGTTGTGGTTGCCCGACCTTGCCAAGCAGAGAAAGAAGCTGGATTTGTTGAAGCGCTGTGTTTGGATAAAGGATATGACTTTGAGGCTTGCTATGCCACCGCCTTGAAATACGGGTATGAAGCTCACATTAAAGCTCGAGGTGAGGAGCAAGTCGTAGAAGATGGTTTGACCAAACATCCTGCTCGACGCTGGGTTGTTGAAGCTGGACATTCATGGATGAATCGTTTTCGGCGGGTGTTGATTCGCTGGGAGAAGTTTTCAGCCCATTACTTGGCTTTTGTTCAACTTGCTTGTTGTCTAATTGTGTGGCGTAAAGTCGCTCCACTTATCGGATAGCCCCTTAATCACATCAAACGGAATAGCTTGTATTTTACTGGTGGGTCATTCGGCTACTAACTTCTAATTATCACATCCTAAACACAATTCTTGGATAATTCTAAAGATACTCTGCAAAAGGAACGACCCACCAGCACGTTGCCCTATGACCCATTAAGGATGGTATTGTTTTTGCAATACCATCCTTAATCAAAACCAAAAGTTTGGTCTCGAGAAATTTAGGCTGATTCTTTAGCTTAAGTACAACTTCAAAACTATCGAAGAACGCACTATTCCAAAGGCATTGTTATCGGCTATACTACCGAACGAACCACAATTGATGAATCAAAGCCCGAGATTTCTTCTCGAGGTTTTGTTCTAGGAGGATGTATGAAGCGTAGAGATTTTCTTAAAGCCGCTAGTCTCGGTGCGGTGGCTGCCAGCACCGTCTACCAGCCCGTTTATGCCCAAACCGCGCCACAACTGCGGTGGCGGCTTGCCTCGAGCTTTCCCAAGAGCTTAGACACGATTTATGGCGCTTCAGAAGTGTTTTCTGAACGGGTCAAAGAACTAACCGAAGGACGTTTTACAATTCGGGCGACGGCAGCTGGTGAAATCGTACCGGGTCTACAAGTGCTAGACGCGGTTCAAGCTGGTACGGTCGAAATGGGTCACACTGCTGGTTATTACTACCTTGGTAAGAGCGCCAGTTTAGCCTTTGATACTGCCCTGCCATTTGGTTTAACCGCTCGTCAACAAAATGCGTGGTTGTACCAAGGTGGCGGTTTAGCCTTAATGCGTGGCGTTTACGATGACTTTAACTGCGTCAATTTTCCTGGTGGCAATACAGGCGCACAAATGGGTGGTTGGTGGCGCAAAGAAATCAAGACTGTGGCTGACCTGAAAGGCTTAAAAATGCGTATCCCTGGTTTGGGCGGACAAGTCATGACCCGTCTTGGTGTGGTCACGCAAACCATTGCTGGTGGCGATATTTACCCAGCCCTCGAGAAAGGAACGGTAGACGCAGCCGAATGGGTTGGTCCATATGACGACGAAAAATTAGGCTTTTATAAGGTTGCGCCAATTTGCTACTTCCCCGGTTGGTGGGAACCAGGTCCTAACTTGTCGTTCTTGGTCAACAAAGACAAATGGAAAGCCCTACCAAAAGATTACCAAAACGCCATTGAAGTGGCTTCGGCAGAAGCCAATGTGGATATGATGGCACGCTACGACGCACAAAACCCCGCCGCTCTTAAACGCTTAAAGAGCCGTGGAGCAAAATTCATTCGTTTCTCGACCGAAATCTTGCGGGCTGCCAATAAAGAATCCTTTGATTTGTTCGAGGATACTGGCGCAAAAGACGCAACCTACAAAAAGATTTATGCCGAATGGAAAACCTTCCGTGATTCCTCTTACGATTGGCATTCGGTGGGCGAACTCGGTTACGAAGAATTTGCTTTCCGTCTTGGTAAGTAAAACCAAACTTAATCTTTTAGGGCGAGTTTATCCTCGCCCTTTTTTGTTTTCTCGGGTAAACTAGCCTTTGTGAAACAAACACCGTGGCGAATCCGAGGCTTATTGCTTTTTGTTTTCTTGGGGGTCATGGCAATTTTTGAATGCTTTGGTTTACTTAGCGGCTTTCAAAGCATTACCACCCAAGCTCAAAAACTAGGGCTGTCAGATACGCTCGAGACGATTCGTCGTACAGTTCTAGCCGTGTGTGTGCTTGGCGTGGCAGTCAACGCTGGGGCTACCGCCACCATGATTGGTAGGCGCTTACCAAGTTGGGTACGCGCCTACTCGAGAATTACTGCTTTTTGGTACGGCTTGTACAGCCTGTCCTTACTGATTTCGGCGCTGTTTATCACCATTGGTTTACAACAACGCTCGACCTTGGTTCTGGGTTTGATGTACGCCCTTTGTGCGGGTGTCTGCTTATTTGCTGGCACACAAACTGCCCTTGAACTCGAGGAAACCCCTACCAATCCCACATAAAAAAGGTCTGGAAACCAGACCTTTTAATCTTTCGCCCTTTTACCCTGCATTCTTGGTGGCTCGAGCCATTCGCCAATCGCCAATCCGACTGGCAAAAACCACGGCGGCAATAAATCCAAAAGCTATACTAATGCTGGTTAGCCATCCCGGGAGTGTGCCAAACGCCCAATCAAAAACCACAGTGCTGGTTAGAATTGGGAAAGTGGCAACAATGGCTGTGCCAATAATTTGCAAAAATACATAAGGAATCGCGCCGATGTAAATGTCGTTTGATGATATTTCTGGCGGGGCGCAACCGCGTAAAAAGAACAGCGCAAAGCCAAATGGAGGGTGCATAAAGCTGGTTTGCATATTGACCGAAATCATCACCCCAAACCAAACCGCATCTATGCCTAGCGAGTATGCCACAGGCGCAAGAAGCGGAATGACGATAAAACTAATTTCAAAGAACTCGAGAAAAAATGCTAGGAAAAAACAGGCTAAGTTTGCCACAATCATAAAGCCAACCACGCCACCGGGCAGGTTCTTAAAGAAGCCCTCGAGCCATTCAGCCCCGCCAACCAATTCAAAAACCAAATTAAAAGCGTTCGAGCCAAGCAGAATAAAGCAGACCAAAGCAGTGATACGGGTTGCCCCTTCAACTGCGCCAATCAGCATTTTCATATTGAAGGTTTTTTTCCACATGGTTAAGATAATCGCCCCAACCACACCCATTGCCCCGCCTTCGGTTGGGGTGGCAATGCCCATAAAGGTTGTGCCAAGGACGACAAAAATTAGGGCAATCGGTGGAACAGCCGAAACCATTGTTTTATTAAATAATGCCATGCCTTTATATTTAATCGCTTCGGGTGGCAAGGCTGGTACGTCGGCGGGTCGCCAAATGGTTAGGGCTAAAACGTAGAGCATGTATAAACCCGTCAGCATAAAGCCTGGGATAAACGCACCTTTGTACATGTCACCGACCGATACTTCTGGGTAGCCAATCCGCAGCGCATCGGCAAGTACAATCAGCACCAAACTAGGTGGAATGACTTGGGTCAGGGTCGCCGAAGCCGCAATTGTCCCCGTGATTAAGCGCTTGTTATAGCCGTACTTAAGCATAATCGGAATGCTGATGAGTGCCATTGAAACCACACTGGCAGCCACCACTCCCGTAATTGCACCAAGAATCGCACCAACCAAAATAACTGCGTAGGCAATCCCGCCTCGGGTGCGTCCAAAAAGCATCCCGATGGTCTCGAGCATGTCCTCGGCAAGCCCAGATTTATCGAGGATTGTTCCCATTAAAGTAAAAAACGGTATGGCGAGTAAATTCTGATTTTGAATAATTCCAAAGACCCGAAACTGCATACTCTCTAAAGCAATCCATTCGACACCGGGCGCACCGATTAACTGCCCAATACCTATCCAAAGCATCGAAATACCACCAAGGGTAAATGCCACAGGATAGCCAATCAGTAGTAAAATAATTAAACTGGCAAACATTGCCGGACCCATCCATTCCATTTAGAGTTCCTCCCTCGAGCTTTGAAAATGCCCCGGGGCATAGTCTTCGTTGCCAAGTAAATGGGCAATCCGTTTAATCAGTTCCGAAATTCCTTGAATTAACAGCAGCGCAAAAGCGATTGGGATAATGGTTTTGATCGGGTAGTACGGCAAACCACCGGGGTCTGGGGAAATTTCTAAGGTCTGCCAAGATTTCTCGGCGAAATGAAAAGTGGTATAGGTCATAAACCCATAAAATGGCAAGAAGGCAATAAAAAAACCAATCACATCCACCCAAGACTGGGTACGTGGCGAATACTTACCAAATAACAAATCTATTCGCACATGACCATTACGCCGCAGCACATATGCCGAACCAAGTAAAAACATAATCCCAAACAAATACCATTGCAATTCGATAAAGGTATTGCTGGCAAGCTGCCACTTAAAAATTCCACCAATCCAACGCACCATGGCGTTATAAGCAGCAATTAACGACATTGCAAGGCACAACCAGTACATGGCTACACCAACCCATTCGTTAAACCAATCAATGCCCTTGGAGATACGCAAGAAAAAACTCATCCATCAACCCCTTTGTATTTTAGATGACATCATTTTACCGAGTCTGCATTGGCAATAGCAAACTCGTGACCCTACAATTTAATTGTGTCTTAGCCCTAAATCTTAAAAATCTTCAAAGCGGTCACGATGAACCACATAGGCAACACTTAAAGCTGTTGCTGTAGATAATAAGCTCGAGGGACCATAACTAAAAAGCGGCAAAGTCAAACCGGTCAGAGGCGCGACCCCAATTGCCGCCCCAATGTTTTGCAGCACCTGAAAACCAAGTAAAGCCAAAACCCCGCCAATCACTAAGCGGTCTGTACTTTGCAGACATTCGCCGCCCAGAGCAGCTAAACGCCAGAACAACCCCACAAAAACCAGCATCAAGAGCGCCCCACCAATAAATCCCTGTTCTTCTGCCCAAGGCGCAAAAATAAAATCGGTATGGTCGGCGGGAACAAACCCCCCTTGGGATTGCGTCCCCTGGCGGTAGCCCTTACCAGACACACCACCCGAACCGATGGCAATACGGCTTTGGATGTACTGATAGCCCTTGCCTCTCGAGTCGGCTTCGGGATTGAGAAACATCGTTAAACGTTCTTTGTGAAAAGCCGATAGACGCGGCACAACCACTGTCGGAATCACAACCCCTAAAAATACGACTGCTAGTAATAAATGCTTCCACGGAATACCGCGCACTGCCATCATCCCAAGGATAATCGCACTTAGAACCATCACCCCACCTGTATCGCTTGTGCCAACAAAGGTGACAATCAGCATCGGTAAAGAAATAGCCGCCACGGGAATATAATCTCGCACCGACTTAAATGGGTCACGCAAGTAGCGTGCCAACATCAGAATCAAGGCGATTTTACCAAACTCGAGCGGTTGAAACTGAAAACCAGGCAGGGCAAACCAATTCTTATTACCATTGACTTCAACCCCTATTAAGCTGACCAAGCACAACAAAAACATCGAAACGGCGTAAGCTGGCACAGTCAACTGGTACATACGCCGCCGACCTAAAAACCACAATGTCAGAATTGGAGCAAGCATCAAACCCACCCCAACCAATTGCTTTTGAATGTTTTCGGGAGTTGCCACACTCGAGACGGTCAGTAAGCCCATCCCAAGGATGAGTGCAGCAAGAAAAGGCATTGTGACTTCACGGGTGACCATAGATAAAAATCTTTACACCTCGAGATGAGAAATTTCGTTTACTTAGCGTTGTTCTGGAGCATCCAACAAACCCTTTTCCAAAGCGTCTTGTAAACCATTGTTAAGTAATGGAGCAACTGGCTTATTTGGATCGGCGCGAATTAGTAAAACAGGAATTTTGGCATGATGCGAAACAGCTTCGGCAACACTGCCCAAGAGCAGCCGCTCGAGACCGATATAACCATGTGTACCGATGATCATTAAATCACTTTTGTGTTCGGTGATGACTTGAAGAATCGCTTGACCGACACTAAGGAGTCCAGCAGGGATACTTTCGGCTCGAATATGCGTCACTTTAATTGGGCTGGTCTCGAGGCTGGCTAAGGCAGCTTTGATAATCGCTTGACTGCCATTTTCGAGATCTTTTTCTATTTGTGCAAAGTCAAGCATTGGCGCGTATGCCATGTCGGTGTAGCCATAGATAGAATTGACACTCGGAATAATATGAATAATCTCGAGGTTTGC
>JANNEE010000376.1:0-16877 GCA_031388325.1 Deinococcales bacterium | reverse complement strand
CTGCGTGGCAAGGGTCGCTTAATTTACAGCAATGGCAATCTGCAATTCGATGACCTGATTCTGCGTGGCAAAGGCGAATGGCGAATCAATGGCAACTATGCCAAAGACAAAGTGGATTTAGCGATGTCGTTTAAGAACACCGTCTTTACCCCCATTTTAGATTTAATCCCACAAATAAAAGACTACGACCCTCGAGCCACGGGCAGTTTGGATTTACAACTCAGTGGGGCTTACGGCAAACCTGATGCTAAAGTCAGCCTCAAAGACCTGACCGCCTCAATCAGTGGGGTACAACTAACCGCCAAAGAACTGCTCGGCAGTTTAGAAAAAGGTGCATTGCAAGTTCGTGGTATTCTGGTTTCTGATGATACACTCGGCGCAACCCTTGATACGACTGCCAAAGCCAAACTGATTTCTTATACCCCGATTCAACTCGAGGACTTAGAAGCCAATGCCTCGGGTAGTTTGAACATCAGCCCAATTGGTTTAATAAAAGACATTAAAGCTCGAGTTTACGGTGATTCAGGTGGTTTTAAGCTCGATGTTACAGGTAAAAAAGGTGGCAACTTAGCGATTCGTGGTGACATTAGTCCGCGAATAAAATTAAAACTCGAGGGTAAAGCCCTAATCATGCCAATTCCAGATTATTTTGTGGCAGATAGTTTACTCGATGCAGTCCTGACTTTTGATGGCGACGGCGGACGTTATTATGATATTGGCGGACAACTCAACATTGCGAAATTGCAAACCCAATTGCAACAAAATAGCCCCGCAAGCACCCCCAAAC
The DNA here is from genome assembly GCA_031388325.1 of Deinococcales bacterium. Lineage (GTDB taxonomy): Bacteria > Deinococcota > Deinococci > Deinococcales > JAAFIG01 > JAAFIG01. Next base: position 16,090 of record JANNEE010000376.1, on the reverse strand, counting down.
CCAGCACCCCAAGCAACAACAGACCCAATCCGTTTTTACAACAAGTGCGTTTCAGGGGCATTGAAATCACGGCGGCTCAAGGCTTACGGGTTTCAGAGTCGTTTGCCACCCTCGAGGCTGGCGGCAAGTTATTGGTCACGGGAACGATGGCAAACCCCGAGTTAAGCGGTGCGCTTGAAGCCGTGGGAGGTTCTGGTGGACGTGGCTCGGTACGCCTTGGGATTAACACCTACAACATTCAAACGGCGGTGGCTGCTTTTAGCCCCATCGAAGGGATTTATCCAAGTATCGAAATTAAATCTAAAGGCGAAGTCAAAGCCTCTTGCACAACAGTTGCGACACCATCCACAACAACGGTTCTGGCTATCCCAATAGACCTAACGATTCGGGTACGCTGGCTACCAGACAGTAAAAACCCAAGTCTAAAACGCATAGATGTACAACCTACTGTACAAGGTAATTGCCCAGACAATGGCACATATCGCCGTTTGGAAGCCGCCGAATTGTACTCGCTTGTCACGCTCGGCAGCAGCAACGCCAACCTTGGCGGACTGGCACAACAATCGCTGGACACGGTGTTATCGGTTTTTATATTGGGGGAACTGACCCGACAAATAAAAGCCGCCACGGGCATAGACATTGATTTTCGCAGTAACCTGATTGAAGTGGTTGCCCAGAACATCACTGACCCTGCCACCCAAGCCGCGATTAACTTTACACTTAATTTTGGCGTGGATTTATCTCGAGCCGTGCGTTTGAATGTCCAATTGAATAACAACATCAATCGCACTCTAGGCGGAGAAGTTGGCTTAAATATCCAATCCGAAGATGGTCAGTTTGGGGTTCGTTTCAGCACCCCATTTAACTTTATAGGCAATAATTTCTTTAATACCACCAAGCCAGAAGTGCAACTGACTTGGAATTTCTTACCAAGTGCTGGTGTGAGTTTGACGGGGTTTTTCTTGCCGAATCAGCCACAATTTACTTTTGGTATTAAACTTGGTTTTAGCATTAGGTTCTAAAAAGGGCTACACTCGAGAATCACCAGTTCGGCAGGGCAAAAAAGTCGTATTGGGATGCCACCAGTGCCTAAACCCCTCGAGACAAAACCAAGGGCTGCTTCTTGAATAAACCCTTGTTGGTAACGCTCGCCGTACCTCGTGACACTGGCAAGCGCTCCGATACCCGGCAATCGAACCTGTCCGCCATGGGTATGTCCGGATAACATCAGCGAAACTCGAGAACTGAGTTTGGGCAGAATATCGGGGTTATGCGACATCAGCAGCACAGCTTGATGCTCTTTGGCTTGGGCAATGGCAGCGCGGCTGTTGACCGTGCCGTACCAAAAATCGTCCACGCCACCAAGGTAGAGGTCTTTTCGCAAACTTTTACCTGTGTTTATCAGCATCGGAATGCCGTTGACTTCTAAATTACGAATTAAATCTGGAATCCCAGCCGCACCACTCCAACGCAGTGCATAATCATGATTGCCCAACACCGCAAATGCACCCAATGGCACGTTGCTTAGCGGCTCGAGGGCTTGGGCAAAGGCTTCGAGCATCGTGTAGCCTTTTTGCCCATGGGTATCAAAAGCGTCGCCATGAACCAAATCGCCAGTTAAAAGTACCAAGTCGGGTTTTTCTTTGAGGGTGGCGGCAACCCAAGCCTGTACATGCTCGAGACCATGAGCGCCGCCAAAATGTAAATCGGTTAAATGGGCGATGCGTAAGGGCTGCTCGAGGTGCTTTAGTTTTAAGTGATGCTTATTTATTTCAAAGCTCATGGCTTGGGCATAAGCTGCACCTAGGGTCAATGGCGGCAATGCCAAGCCCCCAAGGACAAGATTACGAATAATGGTGCGGCGGTTCATGGCTTAGCTTAATTGCTTTAGGTGAGGCGCTTCTCATCTAGTTTAGGACAGTGTTTCTCATGCAGTACAAACTCATTTTACTGTTAGTGCCACCTCATGCGGTTATGAAACTCTAAAGGTCATGAAAAAACTTTTTTGGCAAGTGCTGCTTGGTTTGGCTTTCTTTGCTGGTGTTGCCCAAGCACAAACCACACCTCCAGTTCCCGCAACAATTTGTTTTATCAGTGCCAAGAAAATACTAGCGGCTCACCCGCAAGGCGCAAAGGTACTCGAGGCGCAACAAAAAGCCCAAGCCGAACTACAAGAATTATCCGATAAAGTTCAAGCCCTGCAAACGAAAATTGCCAATAATACAGCGACACCAACCGAACGACAACAATACGAAACCCTTGTCAAAACAGGTCAGGCGCGGCAAGCTGCCTTAAAAACCCAAATTGATAAGTTGCTCGAGCCAATCACCAAAGCTGTTGACCTTGCTGTGACTAAAGTTGCCCTTATCAGGGGTTGCAGCGTGGTACTTGATCGGGTTATCGCGGCACAATCTGGTTTGGTGATTTATGTCAATCCCAATACTGTTCTTGATATTTCTGATGATGTGATTCTCGAGATAACAAAACCCGCATAAAATCATTACCAACTGGTAGCCACAGTATTTTGACTAAGAATTTACCCAGCTACTCAGAGCCAAACCAGTTTAGAACTGGCTTGGCTCTAAAGACGATACTTAGTTTTTTGGTTTTTTAATGAATGGCATCATCTCGCGCAGTTGTGCGCCAGTTTGCTCGATTTGGCTGGCAGCAGCATCGGCTCGCCATTGGGTCATGTTGGGTTTGCCAGCCGCACATTCGGCGAGGAATGCTTTGGCAAATTTACCGCTTTGGATTTCTTGCAGCACTTTCTTCATACGTTTTTTGGTGTTGGCATCCACAATTCTTGGTCCGGTTACAAAATCACCGTATTCGGCAGTGTTGGAAATACTATGACGCATCCATTTCATACCGCCTTCAAAGAGCAAATCCACAATCAGCTTGGTTTCGTGTAAACATTCAAAGTACGCCATTTCTGGGGCGTAGCCCGCCTCGACAAGGGTTTCAAAGCCGGCGTTAATTAAACTGGTTAAGCCACCACAAAGCACAGCTTGTTCGCCAAACAAATCGGTTTCGGTTTCTTCCTTAAAACTGGTTTCGATTAAACCCGCCCGTGTGCCACCTATCCCCTTGCCGTAAGCCATGGCGAGTTCCCGGGCATTGCCTGTGGCATCTTGGAAAATCGCAAATAAACTCGGTACGCCAGCACCTTCGGCAAATTGACGACGCACAAGGTGTCCAGGTCCTTTTGGGGCAACCAAGAAGACATCTACGTTTTTGGGTGGTTTAATCGCCTTAAAGTGAATGTTAAAGCCGTGGGCAAACACCAGTGCCTTGCCTTTTTTGAGGTTTGGTTTGATTTCGTCCTTGTAGACTTGGGCTTGGAATTCGTCGGGAATTAACACCATGATTAAATCAGCCCGTTTACAAGCATTCGCCACGCTGTCGGTCTCGAGACCAGCCGCATTCACTTCGCTTTCGGTCTTAGAACCCGGGCGCAAACCGACAATCACTTTAACGCCACTGTCTTTGAGGTTCTGGGCATGGGCATGACCTTGGCTACCGTAACCAATAATTGCCACGGTTTTATCTGCTAAGGCTTCGAGCGATGCGTCTTTGTCGTAATAAATCTTTAATGCCATGTGTTTACACCTTTTCCTTTTTATTGCCAAACTCGAGGTTCAATGTTTGGTATACCAAAAAGCATACCAAGATTTTTGTTCGATTTCGAGGTTTTTTACCCCTGTTTTACTGTAATTCGTTGCCATTGATCGAGGTCAGCCCGTCTTTACCGCGAACTGTAACCTTGAAATCTTCTTGCTCTCGAGCCTCCACACGGCATTTAATGCCTTCAGGAACGCTTGTCCAACCGTAATCAAAAGTTTTTTTCTGTACGACAATTCGGTTTACTTTTGATTGAGCGCAAACCTTGCTTAACGCCAAGGCAATCTCATTTTGGCTCAGTTTTGGGTCTTCAGATAAAATGGCAAGGCTGACTTTGTACAATGTAGAACTATGAGATTGAACTGTTTGACTATAACCCCAACTTGCCAAAACATCGGTGTTTTGATCTTCAAAATTGCCACAGCCAAATAAAGCACACCAAATAAGGGTTAAAAATTGCAAAATACCCGACGCACCTGGAACGACATCCATAAATACCTCCGATGCTATTGTACTCACATTATGGCAGATAAAATCCGACCACAATACGAAAATCTTGGTGTGGAAGGCTATTATCAAACCCACGGGGAAACCTACCGCAACCCGCACGAAAAACAAATTCATGTTTTACTCGAGCAATTCGCTCCTCTACTCGATTTAAGTAACACCCTCGATTTGGCTTGCGGTAGTGGCGAAGTGACCTTAAAACTCCTCGAGTTTGGGGCGGTGATGTCTGGAATAGACCCGTTCACTGCCAGCGCCTACTTCAAACGTACAGGTTTAGAGGCAGAAGACTTGAGTTTTGAAGCAATAGCAGATGGGGTTCTCGAGAATCGAAGCTACAGTTTGATTGTTTGCAGTTTTGCAATGCACCTTTTTTCGGTCTCGAGATTGCCGCTTTTAATTTATCAACTCTCCAATATTTCGCCGCAATTGCTGATTTTATCGCCGCATAAACGCCCAATCTTAAAACCAGAATGGGGCTATGTGGTCAAAACCGCAATAAACCATGAACGGGTTAAAGGAAAGCTGTACAAGTCGGCGTTTTTTGAGGGCGGCTAAACTGACCATACAATTCATCTTTTTTGTGATGAAATAGAAGATGTGAACACAATGCGTCTTCTCGTCTCGAGCTTGCTGCTGTTTGTGGGTTTGGTTTTCGCCCAAGCCACAGGGGTCATACTGGCACAATTCACAGGTGTACAAGGCGAATGGATAGCCAAAGCAGTCAACCGCACCATCAGCTTAAAAATTGAAGAAGTTGGTGGGGTGATTACCGGCACACTCGACGGCATGGGTGACACCTTTAGCTTAAAAGGACAATTGAATGGGCTTAAAGCCGAAGGCACAGCCACAAGTGCCAGTGGCGAAGCCTATTTTTTCTTTGAAGTGAAGGGCGATTCTCTTAGTCTGACTTTGGCGAACTTTGACCAAAATGGCAAACCAGACTCGAGCAGCGCCGTAACGGTGGTCTTGGACAGAGATTTTGGACCTAAAGCCCAAGCTGGTTTTAGTGTCCCCGGTTTTGCGCCGCCGCCGATAGACCCTTTAATTGCCACTTGGCGCAATGCCAGTATTCTTTTAAGCCTCAAAAACATTGGACCGAATAAATACACTGGCACGATAGAAATAGCCAAACAAAAAGCAGTTATAACTGCCACAGGCAACCACATGAACCTTAAGGGGAGTTTTAAGCTCGGCAAACAAAACAAAGTCTTTAGTGCCAAGCTCGAGAATGACCGCTTAAAATTTGTGCTGGACGGCAAAACCCAAATCCTCGGGCGAGCGCGTTGAAATAGGCAAGCGCTTACGATAGTATGCTGTTCGCCACAAGGCAATTTTGGAGGAATTATGAACTTACGCAAAGCGTTTGGTATATCGTTGGTACTCGCGGCTGGAGTCGCGAGTTTAAGTCAAGTCGGCGCTCAAGAAAAAACACAAATGGAATTTGTGACCACCAGCCTGACCCCATTTGCAGATTTTTTTAATCCGTTGGTAGCAAAATACAACACCAACAACCCAAGTCAGAACCTCAAATGGACGGATTTACCACAAGCTGCAATTCAACAAAAAGTGCTGTCTGGCGTAGCGGCTGGCAACCCGCCAAATGCGGTACAAATGAACAGCACCCAAATTTTAGAACTTGCCCAGCAAGGCGCACTCGAGAATTTAAGTGGTTTGCTGGACAGCAAAACCCTAAATGTCTACCAAAAACAAGCCCTTGCAGCCTTTACTTTTGATGGTAAAGTTTACGGTTTACCAGATTACGCCAGCCCGCGAATTATTTTATTTAACCGCGAAATTCTTAAAAAGGCTGGTCTGGACGGACAAGAATTACCACGTACCCAAGGCGGTGTAATTGCTTGGGCAAAAATCATTGCTGAAAAAGCAGGAGTCTTTGGTTTCTCGCCCCTGATTGCCAATGCCGATTTATTAAAGGTATTCCAAGAAGAAGGCTTACCGCTTTTTAGCAATGACCGCAAAAAAGCCGTCTTTAACAGTTCCGCCCATGTTGCGCTGCTGCAACGCTACATAGATTTGCGTAAATCCAATGTCTTTAGCGAAGAAAGCATGAAAGGCATCGGCGCAAGTTATAACCTCTACACCGCCGGTAAGCTCGGGATGTGCATTGTTGGTATTACTTTTGTACCACGGCTTGCCACCGATTCACCGGCGATTTTTAAGACCACCGCGATTGCTGCTAATCCAATCGCCGCAGGACAAGTTACCCAAGCCAGTACCTTTGCTTACGCTGTCCCAAGCGGCACAAAAAATCCTAAAGCCAGTGCTACCTTGGCGGCGTGGTTGACAAACGACGACAACCAACTGGCATTTGCAATCCGTGTCAAAACTGTTTTCCCAACCACCGTTAAAGCCGCTCGAGACCCATTCTTTGTCAGTGGTCGTAGCAGTACCGACCTTGTAGAGCAAGCCCGTTTTGCTGGTTCACAAACCATGAAAAGTGGCAAGGAATTAACCCCAGTTGTCCCAAATGCCAGCACCCTCAACAAAGCCGTTAAGGACAACGTTGAAGCTGCAATTTTTGGACAAAAAACCGCCAAAGCTGCCCTTGATGCCGCCGTAGCCATCTGGAACGCCAACCGGTAATTTACCCTAAAAAACCCCTGCCAAGTGCAGGGGTTTTTTAAGTGTTTATAACCATTCCTTCGGCAGCCCGAAAAAGCCTGTCATTGAGCGCCCTGCCTAAGCCAGTGTTTTCAAACTGATGTGCCAAAATATGGGTACAACCCGCTTTGTCAAGCCAACGCATTCCAGCAAATAATTTAGCGGCAACACTCGAAAAGTCCGTACCTAGGTCAAAACGAGTCGCTTGAATACTGGTCAGAATTTCTAAACTAGGGCTTGGCAGTAACAAACCCAGTTTTTGGTGTTGATACATTTTAGCCGTCTCGAGTAGCGCCTCTGAATTCCTCAGCAGCAGTAACTTGGCTTTAGGGCTGTAATGCTTGAGTAACATGCCCGGTGCGGGTTGTACAGCAGCTTCCTCGAGAACCGCTTCGTTGGGCAGTAGCACCGTTCCAATTAAGGCTTCGATCTCCTCGAGTGAAACGCCACCCGGACGCAGTAATGTCGGCGCTCCCAGTAGACTTAGCACCGTACTTTCAACCCCAATACGTGACTTTCCACCGTCCAGTACCGCATCTATTCGCCCAGCCAAATCCTCGAGAACCATAGCGGCATTGGTCGGCGAAGGACGCGAAAATAAATTGGCACTTGGCGCAGCAATCGGCACACCCGAAGCGGCAATCAAGGCTTGTGCCACAGCATGGGCTGGAACTCGAGCCGCGACGCTATTACCACCAGCCGTGACTTCCAACGGCACAATTTTTTGTTTTGGTAAGACTAGGGTTAAAGCCCCCGGCATAAACCCATCAGCCAGTATCGAGACAAGACTTTCTAAACCGTCCAGAACGGCGATTTTTGAGAATTGTTCGGCATTCTCGAGATGCAGAATGAGTGGGTCGGATGCAGGACGTTTTTTTGCTGTGAAGATTTTTTGTACTGCAACGGCATCTAAACCATTTGCGCCTAAGCCGTAAACCGTTTCGGTGGGAAAAGCCACTAAGCCACCTGCTTGGATAATTTGGGCAGCCTCGAGTATTTTGTCTGGCTCAGGACTTATTGAATTTATACAAAAAACTTCGGTCATCGCAAAAACCCGATCACTTGGTTTTCTTGGTTTTGCGCCCAGCCACCAAAGAATCTGTTAGGGCAGCAAAACCAGTTTTATCCCCTCGAGCCAGCAGGCTGGCTTGTTCAGCCCATGTTTCCAGACTTGGGGCAAGACGAATTTTTGCGGCTTGAATGGCAGTTTTAAGAGCGGCATTGTCCGAAGCCGCTAGGCTCAAGAAAGTGGTGATATTGGCTGCGATTAAAGCAGCCGCGATTTTTGGACCAAGTCCTTCGATACGGGTTAGGTCATCGGGGGCTTGGGCAGAGTCGGGCGAAACTCCCGTCACTGGAAGCTCCACAGCTTTTGGTTTGGCAATCGTGGGTTTGGTGGTGGCTTTGGTTTTGGTTGTGACCAGCACACCTTTTCTCGAGGAAGACGGGGCGGGAGTTGCGGCTTTTTTCTTGGTGGTTTTGGCTGGTTTCTTGGGCTTAGCAACGACTGGTTTCTTGAGTTCTTTAGTTTTCTTGGTGGTAGCGTCGGCTTTGGCTGCTTTTTTGCCAGCTAAAGCCAGTAAATCTAGGCAGTAACCATTTTCAACCACGGCTGCTTCAGTTGTCTCGAGGAGTTTACTTTGGCTCGAGTTGCGGCTGGCACTGACCACCCACTGGGCAAGGGCTTCGGCATTGACATAGCGCTTGGTTTCAAAAGTATTTAAGCCAATCGCAAGATCGCTATTTGTATCAAGGATTAAAAATTCAATCAGGTCGGCACTGGTTTTGGCTTCCTCGAGTGCTTCTAGGTTTGCGGTCAGCAACAACACCCGAGCCGCACTGCGCCTTGCATGACCGTTGCTTAAGTCCCTAAAAGCTCTGGTCAGTTGACGCTCGAGTAACCACTCAGCAGCTACGGCTTGCGGTTTAGCTTCGGTCAGGATGGCAACCCGTTTTAAGGTCGCCAATGCCAGTTGCTCTAAGGCGATTTCGGCGGTGCTGGCTTTTATACCCTCTAAGTCAGAACGCAAACCAACCGCAAACATATCCCCAGACAATTCTTTTTTGGTGTGCAATTCGATACCGTCGCTTAGGGCTTTGGCTTTGGCTTCAAGTTCGCCAAATAAAAGTGGGCTTGGCTCGAGCAGCGCCCGTGCATGGCTCGAATTCACAAGGTCATTCCACGGGGTCAGGATTTTTTCTAAATACAATTCTTGGACTGCCGTTTCGATGTGTTCGACCCCACGCCCACCAAGCATCTGCTCGAGTCTGGCATAACGCCCGTCGGTATCGGCAACTTCGCGCCAGTCCAGCAGCACGGCTCTGCCATATGCCCCAAGTTCGATTTGGAAACCAGCTTGCCCGAGTTTGAGACTGTTTTTAATGTACTCGAGATTTGAGACGTTATCGCGGTAAATCACAAATTGATTGCTTTGGGTAGAAAGCTGTAAGGCTTCAATGATTCCAGAAGCGCGTTCGCTGTATAAACACGAGTTCACCGTGACATTGGCATAATGGGTCGAATTATTATAAAAAACCAAGGCGCGTTCAAAACTCGAGCGGTTAGAGAAGGCAAAAACATGGTCGTGTGCCACTTCAAAAAGTGCAAAGTGTTCGACTTCGGCAAATAAATAACGTTTTTTGAGGAGTGGAAAAATCTGAGTTTGGTGGTGTGCCATAAAGCCAAGGTCTGGTTTTTCGTCGTAGTACGCCCGTTGGTATTCCATGCCGTATTTTTCGGTGTAGCCTTCGACTTGTCCATGCCCAAGCATTGGTAATCCGGGCAAGGTGGCACACAAGGTCATAATCCCAAAATACTTATCGGTTTTACCAAATTGCTCGACTGCTGTTTTTTCGTCGGGGTTACTTAAAAAATTCACGTAACGTTTTAGGATTTCAGGTTCAAACTCGAGCGTGTTTTTAATTACATCACGGTACTCGGCGTTGCGTTCATCTCGGAGCATGACCATAAAAGCACTGTTGTAGACTCGGTGCATACCTAGGGTACGCACAAAGTAGCCTTCCATCATCCAGAATGCCTCGGCTAAAAGTAAAGTATCTGGCACTTCGGTGGCTGCCCTGTCCACCACTTCACGCCAAAATTCGTTCGGCATAATTTGGTCAAATTCCTCGCGGGTCATGCCGTATTCGTTTCTCGAGGCAATCCCTTCACCGCTTCCGGGCTCTGGAAACCAAAGGCGTTTAATGTGGCGCTTGGCTAAGGTCATGGCGGCATCAAAACGAATAATCGGGAATTGCCGTGCGACCCTAAAAATCGTTTGAATCACCGCTTCTCTGGCGGCTGGGTTCATATAATCCAGTTGAGCGGTATCGTTCCACGGCAAACTTGTGCCGTCGTTGCCATGATAAATAATTCGGGTTTGACCATTCTGACCAACGTACTTAAAAGTCACCGCCGCATCGGATTTATCGTAATAATGATCCTCGAGAAAAACCTGCATACGCGAATCGGTGCTTAGATTCTGCGAATTATAGGTATAACTTGGGTACGGCGATTCAGTGCGTTGCAAGAACCAATCGGGGTGTTCTGCCATCCATTTACTGTCAATACCGGTGTGATTTGGAACCATATCCGAAGCCATACGGATGCCGTAACGCCAGGCTCGAGCCTTTAAGTTTTCTAAAGCCGCATCGCCACCCAGCGCACGGGCAATACTGTAATCCCACAAGCTGTAAGCACTGGCGACTGCATCGGGGTTGCCCATGCGGTGCTTAATTTCTTTACTAGCAGCGCTGCGTTCCCACAAACCAATCAGCCACAGCCCTGTAATGCCCCAACGCGCCATGTTCTCGAGTTCGGCATCTGGGATTTGGTTCAGGGTGCGAATTTCTTGGTTGTACTGTTTAGAAAGTTGGTCAAGCCACACAAAGGCGTTCTTTGCCATCAAGACCACTCGAGGCATCCAATTTTGATCGAGCGTAAAGGCTTCGGGTTCATCCATCAGCATTTGACGGCTAACCGTGCGAATTTGGGCTTCGGGCTTGAATTCTGTGCCACCACCAGATTCACGCACATTCTGCGCCACAAAAAAACGGGCTTCTTCGGCAAATAAATCTAAGCCCCCACGTAATTTTAGCTCTAAAGTGGCAAAACGCCCAGCCGTACCACGGCGCTGGAACACCCCACCAAAACGCCCCATCAGCCCCCGAAGTTGTGCCTCGAGCGAATCTGGATGTTGCATTGCGGGAAGGCGCAAGGCTTTCCACAGGCTTGTACCCCCAAAACTTGGTTGCCCATCCAAAAAAGACTCAAGACTCGAGATGACACTGCGGTAAGCGCTGCTGGATGAAATCACTTCATCTTCAAATAAATCTTTGTAGGGCGTAAAGGCTGGATTGTTGTTCTCGAGCCAAAGCAGCAGCATTTCCTCGAGCAGAATTTCTTTGTTGGCAGGGTTGGCGAGGTAATCCCCCAGTTTTTGCTGCCCTTTATACACAGGGGTTGGCGGGAATTCTTGGGCAAAACGCGCTAGGGTTGCCTCTAAACGCGTCCCATATTGGGTTCGGAGTGCCTCGAGCGCTTCTTGCCAGAGTCTTGGGGCGTGGTTCTCGCGGTACTCGAGCAGTACACCATGCAGCACCTCGTCTATTAAGCCCATGGCGTTGATGTCGCCGGCTCTGGCATTGCGCCCCGGCGTGACCGCGTTGAGGGTCGCCGCAAAGCGCCGCGCTGCCGCAAAATCGGCGAAAATCACCCGACCAGAAGTGGTGAACAACGCCTCATCGAAATTATGGCGGTCACGGACAGAACCAAGAATGTGAAACTCGAGCATCATGAGAGGTACGATACCAAAAAAGGTTAGGGGTTTGTGATTGCGGCTACACTAAACAATTTACGGCTGCATCTGGATGAATCGTCATTTTTGAACCTCCGTAGGATTGTATCGTTTTAAGTAATTCGGGCTTGCCACACAAAGTTTATCCAGAGCAATTTGTTTTAGCACTTTAATTGAGCCACTTGGCACAACCCCAGCCCGAATTTGACTCGAGAGTAACGTATTTAAGCCTAGCACTTCGGTATCTAATTCGGCTCGACTGATTGGTATGACAGTCGGTTGCTTGAGTAAAATAGTTAAATGGGCGAGTTCTGAACGCAAAAAATCCTCCTCGAGGTTCGAGCGTTCAAGCATCGAAAGGGCGTTCATGGCAACAAGTGTTCGGAATTTAAGTCGAGCATCAGTCATTGTGGGCAGGATTTCCGTCTCGAGAAATTCACGCACGGCAGTAGCAAGTTCAGGGTTATTAGGGCGTGGCTGCATACTTATTCATCCTCCAATAAATGCAAAATTTCGAGTTCCATTTCGCTACTTAAACGCCCCAGTACCGCCAATTCAACACTGCGCTCAAAACCGTCCAAATGGCGTTTGGCTTGGGTCAGGGCGGCGACTGCCCATTTGACATTGCCCATGATTTCCCAGTAATGCAGGTCAGACAAAGAAATGTTTTGGTTGGTTAAAGTATTGTAATGGCTTAAGTACGGCTCGAGTTCGCCAATACCGCCCAAATGCAAATGGTCTTGCCCAAAGCGCCAAGCCCGAATTAAAGTCCAGGCTAAATCTTCGCATGGGTCGCCCAAATGGGCAAATTCCCAATCCAGCACGGCGGTTAGATGATTTGGCGAAAGCATCAAATTGCCGATTCTAAAATCCCCATGCAGCAGCGTTTCGCCGTGACAAACTGGCTCATGGGTTTTAAGCCAATGCAGTGCCAATTCAATGGTTGGATGTGGTTCGTGTACACCGTCAAGTTCAGCATACAACCTTGCAATACTGGCTTTTGCGCCTGTACCACTGCCCGAATTGGGCAAAAACTCGAGACCCACAAGGTTAGTGGCATGGATTTTGCAGAGTTCTTCTGCCATCCGTTTTGGCAATTCGGCTCGAGCAGGCGCAAATTCTGGACGGCTGACCACCCGTCTGCCTACTGCTTCACCACGCACCCGTTCGGAAATAAAGGCTTCACGCCCTAGAACATCTGGCAGGTACAGCACCGGTTTTGGGACAGTCACACCAGCCGCAAAAGCCGCCTCGAGTACCCTAAATTCTTGTTCTAGGGTCAACTGCTCGAGGTTCATCGCGCCGCCACCAGCCCGACGCATAATCAGTTCAAGGGTCTGACCGTTCTGCTCAAGGTCAAGTAACCATGCTTCTTTGCTTGCGCCACCAGCCAGCAGTTGTAACCTAAGAATCCTCGAGTTGGAAAAGAACGGCTCGAGCCGCACCGCTAGGGTTTCGGGGGTCATGATGAGATTTTAACTCGAGATGACTTGGGGATTTGTGAATCAAGCTAACGCTGCTCCAAGTCTCGCAAGGCAACCGTTAAAGCATTGGTGGAAACCCGAATCTCGAGTAAAGACAAAACCAACGAAATCAGCATCAGGACTAAACTCGAGGCGAATAAAGCAACAGCCACAGTCTCGAGTTTGAAAAGAATACCAAGCATCGCAGCCACACATAAAGCAAGACTGGCAACACCACCAGACTGCATCCACAAAATCAGGCGAATACGGTAACGCAAGGCTTTAATCTGCTCGAGAATATCGGTGTCGTGGTCTTTTTGGTAATCTCCGGATAAACGCCGAATCAGCGCCGCCAGTGCCAGAAAACGGTTGGTGTACGCCAGCATCAGCAGTGAAATGGCGGGGAATAAAAGCGCTGGTGTGCCAAGTGATATTTCCATTTGGGGAGTATATTGGGTTCTATGCGAATTTTCTTGGTCTTGTTGGCTGGGGTTTTGTTGCTTGGTCAGACAGCTGTGCAGTCATCTCTGCCAGCCTTTATTGGAGCGCAGGGTTTTGGAGCGCTTACCACAGGTGGACGCGGCGGACGGGTGATTGCAGTCACAAATTTACGTGCCAGTGGTGCGGGTTCGCTGCAAGATGCCCTCAATCAAGCTGGGGCGCGGACGATTGTGTTTTGGGTATCTGGGGTCATAGAAGGTGTGCCAATTGTCAGCAGGGGCGATGTCACCATTGCTGGGCAAACCAGTCCAAATGGGATTACGGTGCGCGGCTTACTCATTCAGGGTGATGAGGTCTGCGAAGCCGATGATTGCCCACTGCCTAAAATTGCGCCAAGCAACGTCATTGTGCGTTTTTTGCGGTCTCGAGCTGCACAAGATGGTGATGGGTTGCGTTTACACCGAGCTAAAAAAATCATTGTTGATCATTTTTCGGTTGGCAATGCCACCGATGAAGCGGTGCAAATTTCGTTTTCGAGTGATCTAACGATTCAAAATAGTTTGTTGGCAGAAACCCTTGGCGATCACAATGACCTCGGTGGGATGTTACTGAATTACGCTGACCCAAAACGCAATTTTCCACTGACCAGAATTTCGCTGCACCACAATGTCTGGACGCGGATTGGCGGACGAATCCCAGAGTTATCTCGAGAAAACCCAAGTGCTACTGGCAGTAGCATGGATATTGAAATTTCTAATAATATTTTCCATGACCATACTTTTCCGATGTGGTTTGGCAATACCTCCTTGGTCAATGCGCCCGAAAATGGCTACAACCGCGCTCCGACTTATTACCGCGCTAATCTGGTTGGCAATTATTCTTTGCAAAACCCAAATAACAGTACCAGTGTCGGGTTAATCACGTTTGAGGGGGCTGGAAATCCAGACACAGGTTATTTACCTGCTAACACCCCAAGTCGGTTTTTTTTACAAGATAACCAAACCAATTTAGGGGCGGCTCGAGATTGGCAACTGGTTTATTGCTGCAATGATTTCCGCGATGCGATGCGTGACAAGACCATGCCTTTTGCCAGCACCAAGCCGTCTTGGGCTGCTGTTCAGCGTCTGAATTTTCCAAGTATCAGTTACACACCTGTTGGGCAGTTGCTCGAGTACAGCCGTAAAAATGTCGGGATGCGTCCGTGGGATGCTTTTGATACTCGAGTGATGCAATTTGTGGTCAGTAATCGTTTTGACACGACCTCGCGCAGCATAAACCCCGCCAATGATGCCTTAAAAACAGTTTCAGCTTTGGCTGCCCCTCAAGACACCGATAATGATGGCATGGCTGACGCTTGGGAAGTTCAGAATGGCTTGAATTCTCGAGTGTCTGACCAAAATGGAATGCAGTTATCACAAAAAATGTTGGGCGTAGCTGGGTACACCAATCTCGAGGTATATTTGGAAAGCCTAACCAAGAATCGCTAAAGCTCAGTGCGTACTTGCCAGAGTTCCGGAAACAAGACAATCTCGAGGGCGCGACGTAAGTACGGCACGCCAGCCGTGCCACCCGAACCAGTCTTAAAACCAATCACCCGTTCGACGGTAATCAGGTGGTTAAATCGCCAGCGCCTAAAATTATCTTCAACATCAATTAGTTTTTCGGCTAAAGCATAGAGTTCCCAGTATTTACTTGTGTTGCGGTAGACCTCGAGCCACGCATCACGCACAATTTCGGACGGTTCGTAAGCCAAAGCGTAATCGCGCTCGAGAATGGCTGGTGGAATTTGTAGTCCAGCTTGGTGCAGTAAACGTAAACTTAGGTCGTAAATACTTGGGGCGTTTAGGGCATTCTCGAGCAAGGCAAAATGTTCGGCGTGGTCAGCGTGTGGACGCATCATAAAAGCATTTTTATTGCCGAACAAAAATTCGATTAAGCGGTACTGATGACTTTGGAAACCACTGGCTTGTCCAAAACTGCTTCTAAAGACAAGGTAATCGCTTGGGGTCATGGTTTTTAGCACTTCCCAAGCACTTGCCATCTGTTCTTGCGCTCTGGAAACTCGAGCCAGCATTTTCATGGCTGGGTCAATACTGCCCTTGTCTAAGTGCTGCATGGCACTGGTTAATTCATGAACAATCAGTTTCATCCAGAGTTCTTGAACATGGTGAATGATAATAAAAAGCGGTTCGTCGTGGGCATCGGTCAGGCATTCCTGAGCGCTAAGCAACTGCTCGAGTTTGAGGTAACTGGTATAAGAAAAACCAGTTTTGAAATCGGTGTGGGCGCTTTTATAGGTATCATTCATTTTTATATCTTAAACCTTCGTAAACGCTTACGGAATCTGTTAGACTACGCCATGTCCAAACTTCTTGTTTTTGGTGAAGCCCTGATAGACCTTAAAGCCAAATCTGCCCTCGAGTTTGAAGGGGATGTGCCGCTTCAATTCGAGGGTTTTGTCGGTGGTTCACCCTTAAATGTTGCCTTAGCCGCCGCTCGGCTTGGCTTGCCAAGTGCGCTTGCAACTCGAGTCAGCACCGACTTTTTTGGACAAGAAATTATGAATCTACTCGAGCAGAACGATGTTCAAACCGATTTCTTAGAACGTGGCGATGAACCGAGTACATTGGCATTTGTGCGAAT
>JANNEE010000358.1:0-3716 GCA_031388325.1 Deinococcales bacterium | reverse complement strand
GTGGACAGTATTGCCAGAGTCTCGAGTGTGATTGACGAATTACAAGGCGCAATTCAAAATGCCGCCTATAATGCCCAGTTAATTTCGGCTTCGGTGCGGCAACACAGCATTGGTATGGAGCAAATATCTTCTGCCATGAGTAATATATCTACTGCCACCGAAGAAAACCTGATTTCGACCCGTCATACAAGGGATTCTGCCCAAAGCCTAGCCGAGTTAGCGGGGCGTTTACGTGAACTGACTTCCAAGTACCGAACGGATTAAAAATTTCAAGTGGGTTTGAACCATTTTCAAGTGGGTTTGAACCATTTAAGGTTCTTAAAACGAGCAAATCCGTTATCGGCACTGACCAGTGTTGCATTGTATTCAAGCGCAAAAGCAGCAATGAACAAATCCGAGAAATCGTTGCCTGTTGGTTGCATGGTTTGGCATAAATTCTTAAAAATTTGCCATTGCTGGGCTGAACCATGAAGTACGGCAAAATTTGCTTGCGTCTCGAGTCCATCTATAAAGGCGAGTGCCATGGCTGTATCTGCATTCGAGAAAAGTTTTGGATTGCTGGCAATTCGCAAGAACCCACTGATAACCACACTTGGCGCTCGAACTTCGGAGGTTGATAAAGCAGTTTTTAGCCAAGTGCGGTACAGTAAATGATCCAAACTCGAGCTTGAAAACGCATAGATCAAAACATTAACGTCGAGAATGAACATCTGTGCCTTGGTCAAGAAAGTCTTGGATTGCTGAAGTGTCTGAAAAATCTAAGTCAAGTAAAGGTTTTCCCAAATCCCAAGTCGGCAATTCTTTTACTTCTTTAGGTTTAGCGTGAATCATGTGGCGCAAGGAGTTTTCAATCAAATCAGTCAAGGTCTGATTATGTGACAGTGCAAACTTTTTTGCATCAGCCAGCAATTGGTCATTGAGTCGAACCGTGGTTCTCATGGTATTATCCTAATCGCTAGACATATTTATGTCAATGGTTCTTGGTAGTTCGGCTTACTTCGAGAAGATTGATAAAAATTGTAAACTATTCAAGCTAAATCTAGTCTAGGTTTTAAGGAGAAAATATGAGTTACGTTCATCCAGAAGTTTTGGTCAGCACCGATTGGGTTTTAGAGCATCACAAAGATGCCAATATCCGCATTGTCGAAGTCTCCGAGGATTTTTTGCTTTACGAGCAAGGACATGTCCCGGGCAGCGTCAAAATAGACTGGCATACCAATTTGCAACGTGAAGACATCCGTGATTTTATAGACGCAGCTGGCTTTGAAAAATTAGTCGAGCAATTTGGCATTACCAATGATACGACCGTGGTTTTTTACGGCGATAAGAACAATTGGTGGGCAGCCTATGCGTTTTGGTTCTTTAAGTACAACGGACACAGCAAGGCTGTTTTAATGAACGGCGGACGTGCCAAATGGGTCGCCGAAGGCAAACCGCTCGAGAAAGAAACCCCAAGTCATGCGGCTTCTAAGTACACTGTTGCCTACCGTGATGCCAGCATTCGCGCTTTTATGCCCGATGTCTTAAAGCACCTGCTCGAGGTCAACGCTGGACGCGGCGCACTGGTAGATGTCCGCAGCGCCGACGAATTCAGTGGCAAGCTGACCCACATGGCAGATTACCCACAAGAAGGCGCATTGCGTGGCGGTCACATCCCCGGCGCAATCTCGCAACCGTGGGCGCAAACTGTCAACCCAGACGGCACATTCAAAAGCCATGAGGAACTGACCAGCATGTACGGCAACAAAGGCGTAACCGCCGAAAAAGACATCATTGCTTACTGCCGCATTGCCGAACGCTCGAGCCACACTTGGTTTATTCTTAAGTACCTGCTTGGTTACGACAAAGTGCGTAATTACGACGGAAGCTGGACAGAATGGGGCAATGTGGTGGGTGTGCCTATCGAAAAAAGCGTCTAGAGATAGAGGAATCTGAAAGCTCCAACATAGAACCTCGAGCGTAGTCTCTCGAGGTTTTTTAGCAGCACAATTTTGGTCTGCAAGGTATACTAAAATCTATGAAAATAAGACTGGCTTTTTTGGTAGCTGCAACAACCCTTATTCTTGGTTTAAGCCTAGCCCAAGATAAGTACCAACCCAATTGTGGCACTACCCTAAAAATGCAGCCAGATGCTTTTATGGAAACCTACACAGTAAAAAATAATGATCAAAGCGAAGCGGGTTACGACCAAGCCGCGATATATTGGGCGGCTTGCAAACAAAAAGAAAATAATGCTCGAGTCGCAAAACTTCCAGCCCTCAAAGCCAAACTGAGTAACTTGTATAAAAATTACAACGAATTTTTTAATGCCGAAACCGAACTGGCATATGCGGCGGCTGGTGGCGGCACAATGTTCCCACACGGCAGGGCGCGATTCCAACCGAGCATTGAAGAGCATTTTTCGGGACTAATTGGTCTACTGACCTCTAAATCAGGCGCGACCAAAAGCGCAGCAATTACAACACGCTACAACCAAGCCAAACAGAAACTCGAGAAACGCTTAAATACTGCTCTGAGTACCCCTAAGCCGTTCACCGAAGGGGACACCGCCGCCGAAGTGACCCGTAAAAAAACGCAGTGGCTCGAGAATGCTAAAAATTATGCTTTGCAGTACAGCAATATCCGCAAGAACATCGGCTCGAGTATTGACCTGTCCAGCACCACGATTCTCGAGTTTCTAGCCACTGGACTTTGGACCGAAGAACTATGAGTTTGACCCCAGACCACACCCGCACGGGTTTTTTAACCGCCAAACGCGGCTTAAACCACGATTCTTTTGCGATGCGGTTATGGCGCAAAGCCAAGAAATTTGGGATTTGGAATCCAGCCGAAATTGACTTTAGTGAGGATGCCAAGCAGTGGCAAAACTTAACCGAGCTTGAACGCGAAGTCTTAATGCACCTTGCAGCCTTATTCCAAGCTGGCGAGGAAAGCGTCACCCTCGATTTACTGCCACTGATTCAAGTGATTGCCAAAGAAGGACGGCTCGAGGAGGAGATGTTCTTAACTAGTTTTTTATGGGAAGAAGCCAAACACGTCGAAACCTTTGACCGTTTCTGGGGCAGTGTGGTTGGACAACATCCAGACCTAGAAAAATACCATTCCGAAAATTACCTACGGGTTTTCTATGAAGCCTTGCCCAAAGCCCTTCATGCCCTCGAGACCGACAAAAGCTCAATCGCCCAAGCCAACGCCAGCGTAACCTACAACATGATTGTCGAAGGGGTACTGGCAGAAACGGGCTACCATGCGTATGGACAAATGCTCGAGCGCCACCAAATTTTGCCCGGGATGCAGCGAGCCATGCGTTTATTTAAGCAAGACGAAAGCCGCCACATTGCTTACGGGGTGCATTTGCTCAGTCGTTTGGTTGCCGAACACGGCGACCCAGTATGGGAAGTGATCGAAAGTCAAATGCAGGAACTGATTATTCCAGCCATCGGGGTGATTAACGATGTCTTTGACCAGTATACCGAACTGCCTTTTGGATTAGAAGCCGAGACCTTTATCAATTATGCCTTTGGGCAATTCCAAAAAAGATTAGAACGCATCGAACGCGCCAGAAGCCTAAAACTCGAGCAGGTCATGGGCGCAGAAAGCCACGACTTAGAACAAGCCGAAGTGATTGAATCTTAAAACGGCAAAACCGTATTCCCAATCTGCAAACGCGCAATCTCGAGGCGTTTGGCTAGGCTTGCCATGTGCAAACTGCTCAG